>JBFEUB010000186.1:0-6614 GCA_041547605.1 Desulfobacteria bacterium | reverse complement strand
GGAACAGGTTCCTTCCTGCCCGCACGTCTTCCGCAAAGTCGTTCCGGTTCAATCGCCAGATCAAACTGATGCGCCGAATCTCATCTGCTGACATCCTATCAGTCTCATAATCCCTGCATACGCTTAGATAGGCCGGTCGGGTCCGCTGAAAGGGGCGGATACCGTACGCTCCGGGGTCGTCATTCATCGGGGTGCCAAAAAAAAGATGGGCCTGCTGCGATATGGAGTTGCCATCTACGGCTACGCGGTTTTTTTTCACAAACTCCAGGGTACCCAGAGCTTGGTCAAAGGTTTCACCGGGGAGACCAAACATGCTAAAAAGCTCCACATTGATGCCTGCCTCCTGGGTTAGGCGAATTACTCCTGAAAGGCGTTCTAGATCAATCGGTTTGCGAATCCTCTCAAGCACGGCCGGGTTTGCTGACTCGAGGCCGTACGCCACGTTATCTGCGCCGGCCCGTTTAAGCAACGCAAGAAGTGCCTCGTCCACAAGGTCGTAGCGCGTCTGACACCAGAAACTAATCCCGGGCACCTCCTTAATGATGGCTTCAAGGAGAGTGACCAGGCGCTTGTGAGAAAGAGAGAAATTAGGCTCAGCAAACCAAAATGCCATAATCCCCTGCGACTTGAGATATTTCATCTCATCTATAATCCGCTCCACGGAGTAATATCTGACCCGTCTGTGACTTGCCCTTGGCGTGTAACAAAAAGCACAATGGTAGGAGCACCCCCGGGAGGTCAGCATCACCGCCCGTCTTTTATGCCTCAAATCAATCAGGTCCATCAGGTAAGCAGAGGGATATGTGTCGAGATCGCCCGCACCATATGCCGGACCGGTTTCTATCACTGCATCTTCCCGCAGAAAACAGAGGCCCGGAACCCGCGCAACATCTGTCCCTTTGCCCACGGCTTGGGCAAGGCCCAACATGACATCTTCGCCTTCTCCCCTGCAAAGAAAATCGACTTCTGGCATGTGTCTCAAGCCCTCAGCCGGCATAAAGGTTGCCTGGGGGCCTCCTATGATGATTTTGATTCCCGGAGACATCTTCTTGGCAAACCGAGCCCAGAGTCTTATCTGTTCTATGTTTTCCTGGTATGCTGTGAAGCCGATGGCAACCGGAGAGTCGGCGTTTATGGCCTGTGCCAAAGCCCGCGGTTTGAGGGGGCTATTCGCGAAGTCCCCCAGGATCTGCCCAGTAAATCCGTGGCTCTTCAAATAGGCCAGGATGTTGGCCTCAGAGATAGGGATGGTATCCGGAGAGTCCACCGGGGCTAACAGGTTGACATGGATGAAGATGAAATGGCTGGACATGAGTCGTCAAAAAAATGAAGCGCCGCAGGCGCTCTTAAAAACTGGAAACCACAACAATCTCGGGTGTTGGAAGCGATTTCGTCCTTACTCGAAGCCTTCTTTTTTTAGATGGTCTTGATACCAGCGAGAAAATTCATACATCCCTTTGTATCGCTCGTCATCATTGACAAGCCCAACACAAATTTCCCAGACACCTTGGCCGAAGGCATTGCTGTACTCGTCCTCGTTCCAGGCGGCAAGGAATTCCCTGGCCAGTTCTCTAGCCGTTCGTCTGGATTTATTCTCTCGCATATCAATTGGGTCTTGTGGCTCAATGAACGGGTCCCAGGCGTCATACCCTTCCCTCTTAAGGATGTGCTTTTGTCGCCTGGGTGACATGCTATCAAAGATGAGTTTCTTCCTCTTTTCATCCTCAGGCGATAGTTTGCGCATCGGGAAGTCTCCTTCGTTGAATCCCAAAATATTCTCGGTCATAGGTCGTCATCAAGGCGGCTGAAACGGGGACAAGACTCATATGCATTCTTGGATGGTTCGACCCAATCTCTTGGAGAAGGTCCTTTGACAGCTCAATGAGACGGTTATTCATATTGTCGAGGTTCACCGTGGGATATGCTGTTCCCTCTTTGAATCCAGATTCCCCGCAGATATGGGGCGTACCCCCAATGGAAGTGGGAATGCCGTAGACCCTGCAGGTAATAGGTCTGCTGGCATACAGGTCACACAGCTTCTCATCATTGAGCAGGGGACACGGCACCCTTTCCCTGGCCAGGTGGGACAATACCTCCTCTGAGGATTTCCCTTCTTTCACATGCATTTTCTGAAGCTTGCGTTTGATCTGATAAAACTTGCGGTCAGCTCTTTCGGACCGCCTGAGGATCTTTCGTCGCTTCCTCCTGTCTAACAATTTGTTGAAATGATGATTGATATAGGCTGACTCGATGAGGGTAACATCGAACACAGCATGACAGCAATCACAGCAATAGATCTTACAGCGAACGCAATCCTTATGGGCCTCCTGCATGGCCGCGAAGATTTTGTCTACCTGGGCCACGAGGACCTCATATTTTACAAAAGTCTTGGAGAAGTCCAGCATGATTTATCCTCACCAAATTGAGGAGACGTCTGCAAAACATCCCCTTTTGTCCAATCTCAGCGTCAGACTCAGATTTTAGTCCTCAAAATACTCATAGATTAAAACCTTCGCGTTGACTCGGGGCACCTATGCCCCTCGCCCTCGCGGGCAGCCTGATGGCTGTCCAATTCCACGGTCCCGGGGAATTGCCCTTGACCTTGAACAAAAATGAACGCTTTGCAAACGTCTCCATGCTTTTGTTGAATTCAGTTTTTGAGGTATTAGCAGAAGGTGCCGATGACTGTCAACGACCAATGCGTGGCGCCCAGAACGGAGTGCATCGAGGGAAATAGCTTGATAAGTCAGCGCCGACTCCCTATATTGTGTTCTAGTGTCGCGTCTCAGAAGTTTCTTTAAAAAACATGGAGTCATCGTAAAGCCCTTTTCCTCACTCCGTGAACGTTTTCGGGACGCCAGCTTCGTTCCGCTAAATCATAAGAACTCGGGCCTATGGCCCTCAAACAGCTTATGATTCTTGACGCTACACTTAGCTGACGTCTGAATCCGAAAACGCTCAATGTCGTTTGGAAAAGGCTTTAAGCTGACTAACGACTATTTAAATTTTTTTGAGACGTGCATTAGGCGTATGCTGATAGTAATGCGGCAATAATAAAGAAAGATAGAGGATGAAGGAACGTTTTGTTTACGGCCCGGTCCCCTCTCGAAGATTGGGCCGGTCCTTGGGCGTTGATTTGGTTCCTTTCAAGGTCTGCTCGTATGATTGCATCTATTGTCAGCTTGGGAGGACCAAAGAAAAAACCATCGAGCGAAAGCCATATATACCGGTGGACAGGATCCTGAATGAGGTGGAGCAGAAACTCAAAGAGGGGGTACGTCCAGACCGCATTACGTTAGCGGGTTCCGGGGAACCGACGTTAAACAGTGAAATCGGATCATTGATTCACGAGATTAAGAAGCTCACGAAGACTCCTGTGGCTGTGGTGACAAATGGCTCCCTTTTGGGCAGCAGCCAGGTGCGGGAATCGTTTATGGAGGCCGATGTGGTTCTGCCCTCTCTTGATGCCTATGGTCAAGAGGGGTTTGAAACCATCAATCGCCCCCATACAGAGATTACCTTCGAAGCCATGGTAGAGGGCCTGATCGCCTTTCGGAACCAATACCCGGGCCAGATATGGCTTGAGGTCTTTATCCTGGAAGGCATCAATGCGACCGAATCCGACGCCGTACATTTCAGACACTGGATTGAAAAGGTGCATCCTCACAAAGTTCACATCAACACGGCAGTTCGGCCCTCAGCAGAAACCTATGCACGGGAAGTTCCCCCGGAAGAGATGGCGAGGTTTTGCAAAATCCTTGGCGGAAACGCCGAAGTCATCGCGCCATTTAGGAGTTCCGAGAAACGCGAAACGCTGGCCGTCGTTGAGAAAGACCTGTTCAGCCTCCTTGCAAGGCGCCCGTGCACGCTGGACGACATCGCTTCCGGACTGAGCGTGCACGAAGATGAAATTCTGAACCTCCTTGAGCGATTGGTCAAAAACCGTCTGATTGACAGGGTTAGAAAGGGCTCAGAGGTCTATTATCAACCGAGAAAACCCCTATGACACGTCATCCTTCTTTACCTGTTTTCCCATGGTATTTTGGCTGGTTAGTGTCCTACTGAAGGCCGCTCGTCGGAAAGTGGGCATAGTGTCGTGTCCCACAAGTTAATTCAAAAAATATGTTTTTGCCATTGCGCCATACTTTTTAAACAGACTTCTGAAACACAACATTAGAAGGAAGGCATTAAAGCCCGATGAAGGCACTGTGCAGCGTCTATGACAAGCCGTGGCTGAGGTTCACACCCAATCACTGTGACCATTTTCTTCATCTGGAGCTCAGTGAAGATATCTATCCTCATGGAATTTCAGCGGATGGTGTTGGGTGGGGATGGTTTGTCCTGTACTTCGATGGGGTATGGAAGATCCTTCCTGAATGCGGATTCTTTCTTGAAGACAGCGCAGTTCACCAGGCGGTTGAGAATAGACAAGCGGTAATTATACCACAAGACTGGCGTCATCCGGCCACCGGCACGTCCTTTTCGAAGGTCCACATCTTGGTGGATCGCAGCAGGAAACGGCCTTATGTGTTTGATAAACATTTTTGGAAGGGAGAATGTATGAGATGCGGCACGTGCTGTTCAGTGCCGCGGCGGAGAACTGGAAAGCCTTGCGAGTATTTGAAGTTCATTGATGAAGCGTGAGGGTATGCCATTGCAGATCGCTTTAGCCTATTTACCTAATTGAAGTTTGCGCCCCTTTCAACCAGTTGAACTAATGCCAAAAAGTGAGAGATCTCCTCTTCAATAAGCGATGATGACTGACGGCTTTTACACGAACTGGAGCTTGGGCAGGTAAGGAATTTCGCTGAATGAAGGCCTACAGCCATTTCCAACCACAACATATGCAAGGCTATTGGAGGCATTGGGGGCCGTAGTGAAACGAATTTCCTCACCTGCCTATGATTCCGTTTTGGACGAAACCTCCCAGCATACGCCTTACAGACTTCATTCACGGGTGCGAAACTTGAACTGCAACAGCGAGTGCATTCCCTGTCCCGCCTTGTCGGGACTGCAGGGAGCTTCAATATTTAATTATCATGGATTCGTATTTACTCGCCTGTGGGTTTCGGCACGCTTTTGTCTGTGGATTGACTTCTTGAGGATTAATAGTTAGTTTTGTTTAATATTTTCTTACACCTGGAGCAAATAGGAGAATGGCTACTATAAGAAAAATACTCACTTACCCTGATACGGTTCTGCGAGAGCCGGCCGAGCTCGTCACAAACATTGACGGAAAGATACAGCAGCTCATTGATGATATGGCCGCGACCATGTACCACGCGCCTGGCATTGGGCTGGCAAGTAACCAGGTAGGAGAGCCGTGTCGGATTATTATATGTGACACCTCGCCAAAGGACGAACCGAATGATCTCGTGGTGGTCATTAACCCGGAAATCGTTGAGGCCAATGGGGTCGTTGTCGACGAAGAGGGCTGTCTAAGCGTGATTGAATACAGAGCGGATGTTAGGCGCGCTGAATGCATTACGGTAAAGGGTCTGGACAGAGAGGGGCATCCGATCACCCTCAAAAAAGAGGGGCTTCCCGCCATAGTGCTACAGCACGAGATCGATCACTTGAACGGTATACTCTTTATTGATCGAATCAGTAAGCTCAAGAGAGAACTTTACAAAAGAAGGTTGAAAAAGTTGTTGAGCCAAAGAGAAGTCCCTAAGCTTTAGCTCCCATTGGTACCAGAATGAAGTCCTCCCCTTCTTGCTTGACGCAAAGCCCAAACATGCGGATCGTGATGGTAAGGGGCCTGCCGAAGAAGAAATCCATCGCATTTGGATCCACATTGAGCTTCTCTGTTAAGATGGGCCTCATGTAGTAGTCATACTGAAGAAGGTCAAGAATCTTTTCCACCGCCTCATCTGGGCCCGGTTGATTCAACCCCTTGATAGCCGACTCCAAGTGCTCATAAGCGCACCGTTGCTCATGCTCTCCAATGATCTTGAGAATACCATCGTCTGCGTTGACAAGGTCTGTTCTTTGAAGATACGGCCTTGCCATGACGTCTCTCAAGTCCTGGGGGTCCCAGCACTTTAACGCCCGGCACTCAACCGGCCTGTCCGGATAAATCCTGCATGTCTTCACGTCATCATCGTAAAACATACAGGACCAGGCTTCACCCTCCCCTTTGATCTTGACCATTTCCTGCTCAAGGACCATCAAGGTATCATTAACATTGCGTACGACTTCACCCTTCCTCAAGGTATAGACATGCGTCTTGTCCAAGACTCCCTTTGCAAACAGCGTCATGTCGTCCTCATGCAAGGTAGGGCCCCCTTTCATGCAACAGGTCCCACAACGAATACAGTGGGTACGCGGAGTCTCCTCTCCCTCGCGCACGATGTGACTATCTTTGACCATGTCACCCCTTAGCCGGCTCGCTCCCCGCTTACCAAGTGCTGCCGATAGGCATAACTCCCGCCCTTCAAAGGGAGGGGGTTTAAACGCAGACTCAGCACAGGGAGTTCAAGGGGCTCATCCCGCGATTCGAAGCTCCCTGCAGTCCCGATAAATCGGGACTGGGAAGTGCACTCCCTGTTGCAGTTCAGGAAAATGGTATCCAAAAAACCAAGAAACCCCGTCGTAAAAGAAGACGGGGTTCT
>JBFEUB010000185.1:0-6637 GCA_041547605.1 Desulfobacteria bacterium | reverse complement strand
TTGGCCTGCTCCGGCGACATGTACTCCGGCGTGCCAAAGATCTGGCCTGTGGTGGTCAAACCAGTGAGCGTGGCTGCTTTGGCAATGCCAAAGTCCATCACCGTCACGTGGTCGTCGGCCCCGACCATGATGTTGGAGGGCTTTACGTCGCGGTGCACCAACCCGCGCTCATGGGCATAGTCCAGCGCCGAGGCGATCTGCCCTACGATGTTTACTATACGCCTCGAAGTCAAAGTCCCCTCGAGGATCATCTCCTTGAGGGTCCGGCCCTCCAGGAACTCCATGGCCATGTAACCCGTGCCCGCCTCCCAGCCAAACTCGTGAATAATCACAACGTTGGGATGTTTGAGATTGGCAGCCAGCTTGGCCTCGCGCTGGAACCTCTCTGCGAAGGTTGGCTCCCCCGACAGCCGCGGGTCCAGGGACTTGAGGGCCACGGTGCGGTCGAGGGTGGTATCCACGGCCTTGTAGACAGCGGCGAAACCACCCCGCCCCACCTCCTCGATGATCTCGTATTTACCTAGTTTCTCAGGAACCGAATCGGTCATGCTCATCTCCTGTTGCTTTTGGTGTGACCGTGGCCTCTCTATGCACAAACAGCAAAGCCAATCTCTCCTGATCTAAGAGAAATCGGCTCTCAATATCTTTTGCTCCTACCTCCAAACTTGACTATCTGCTTCGCTGTAGGAAACGATGGTGTAAAATTGAAGATTAGCGAAGGTTTAACATGCGAATTATACCACAGCCTGAATCAAAAAACAACCTCTGGAGAGGCCAAAACTAGGGCAATCGCATTTGGATTGTCTTTTCCACATCTGTGCCTTTTGAGCCACTTTTCCCTCACCTACACCCTACAAAGATTATCTCCTCCTTGTAAAGTGCCACACCAGCACACTGCTCGTCACAACCGATACACAAGCCAGTCCAACGTCCAGCAAATACGCCCCCCAACCCCGTTGATCCCATCCGGAAAACTTGACATCATCCGCCAGATCACAGATCCACGCCTCCTCGGCATAGCAAGATCGTCTCAGTCCTGGGGGAATCAGCAAGCGCATCCAGACTTCATGAACGACGACTGGCCTACTCCTTTGGTAGTAGGTTTCTATAGGAGTCACTGTCGGTTTTATGTCGGGATCGAACGTATCAACATGGACAATGGTGCCGAACGCGTATATCGCTTCTGCGTAAAGTCGCGTGTACCCCCCGAAGCTGATCACGAAGGACACCAATCCAAGTGTGCAGATTGTCGTAATCCTGGCTGTTACACTACGTCGGCACCACCTCCGAATGGGCGGAACCAATGCCACCAGGGAGACGAGTGCACCAATCAGGATCAAAATGAGGATCAACATGCACCCGCTTCCAATATCCGACATCATACATTCCCCTTTCCGGCTCATATTCTCGTTAGCGCAGCCTAACCCATCTGAAGCCTGAGGGTGTCAACGAAGATCAGAAGGACTATCTGCAGCAACCTTATTATACACCCAAGCTTCCATTTTGTCCATAGGGTCGGAGCACCCCCCTTGACACTCTCCTCAAATCTCTGCTAAACTTTCTTCATCTAACCTATCTTGAAAAGCCCTCAGCAACAACAAAAGCCACCCTTGAGATTTGGGTGGCTTTGCTTTTGCAAGACCACTAACGAAATCTACTTTGGAACTGTTTGTCGGCAGGCAGACTTAGAGTTCAATCCACTAATCCGAATAGCCTGTCTCCTCAACTCTGTTGCACTGGCTAACGACAAAGCTCACCCGCCGGGCGGATGCGGGCAAGCAACCCTCCGCCACAGAACCCACCAGAAGCGCGTGGGGCAGTCGAAAAGCGCGCCGATAGCCCGGTCTATCCGTCATAAGACCACAGGCTCAATTGTCGGCCAAACTAGTTAACAGGATTTCAGGCGACAACATACTCAGTGTATTATCTCGCTCGAGACACCAGTCAGGAAGATAAGGAAATTGGATGAGGCTAATCCGCCTCATCCAATTTCCTGACTGCATCCAGGTTGAAGCCCTTGATCACCAGCCAGGCTCCCATCACAAGTTCCTGCGGCGCCAACACCATTTGCAAATAAAACCCATAGCCAGTATCCAGGTGAAAGAAATGCAACAGGGCGTAAGCAAAATAGGGAACCACGCCGACCAGGCCCCAGACGGTCAACCAGCGGGGAATCAGCCGGGTGCGGTAGAAGGAGATGTATAAACACGTAGCCCCAATCAGAAACACGATAGTACCGACCGGGCTAAGGAGGTCTTGGAACTGATACAAGATATTACCCATGGACTGCAAAGCAGCCAAATTAGCCCCAGCGGCAACGTATTCGTTGCCAAGCGCGACTAGCGTCAAAATGCCGAGGGTTGAAACAAAATAAAAGGTTCCCTCTAGCGCCCCGCGGAAAAGCAGCATACCCAACGCAAGTACTTCGCTATCTTTTCTGAAGAGCGGGTAAAGGAAAACCGTCATTGCCACCAGCGAAATCCCCATCATGAGGGTGAAAAATGCACCCCCGGTAAGTTGGGACGAATTGGCGGCAACGAGGCTCAATATATCCACACCTTCAAGCGGTTTGTTGGTAACGATCGAGGAAAGCACTTCGCCGCCAACGATAGCACCCGAAACCCCAAAGACGGTCCCGAGGAAGTAGAGTGCGCCTGCCATTACTGCATTCATTCTGTAAGTTTTCATTTTTCCTCCTATCAGAAAAAACTATGCTTTCTAACGCCACGCCTGCCAGATAATCACCAGCATTGCGACCACCTCTTCGTTTGGAACGCCAATAATAAACCTTGTATACAATGTTTAATAGTTTTCTTCTTCAATAGCCTTTCTCACATCGCGGCCTAACAATGAATATGTGGAATTATTTCCGCCTAATCCTTTATATGCGGAATTTAACCCATCTAAAGCCTGAAGTTTGCGACGAAGATCAGGAAAGGTTTTCTGAGGCAACCTTATTATACCCTAATCCCCTCTTTTTTTCAAGAGGACAGAGATCATCAAATCCCCTTGACTCCTCTTCAAAGTAGGGTAGGCCGCCAGCGAGTTACCCCCAACGGGCACTTTTCCAACGGCCCCCCTCCGAACCACGCGTGAGCGTTTCCGTCTCACGTGGCTCTCCAGTTAGCCTTAATTCACTTTCCGGTGAACAATGTCTGGGAACTTATGATTCGCGACCGTCCGATCCATCTCAGTTCACCTGCCATTCGGCTAACCTGTCCCCCTTCGCCCTGTGAGCGGCTTTCCCGCTCTCCCTGGTGGGGCGCTACTCCCACGACTACTACGGGGACTCCGTGACCTTAGGACTCTCGTCCCTTAGGCCATCCTGCCTTCCATAGAGCTGTTGGACGTATCTAGGCTCACTTAGGCCCCTCGTTCGTACCCTTGGCGTTCTCGTTGAACGCTAGTCTAGCAGGAGTCTTTTCGGTGTGGAGCAAGAGTCCCTCCTCACCTACTGCTAGATATGGGTCTCAGCCAGTCTTCCCATAGGTTTTATATGGCACCCTTGGATACTGAGGTTCAGGCAGTATAGCTTTAGCCATATGAGCCAGCCGTTGCAATAGCTTCTTGGGAGTCTCTGGCCTCCCTCACTTCGCTTTCCTGAGATGCTTTGTTGGGGGTCAGGTTTCCCCTTCCCTTGACTCAGGTCGACTTGTAGGGTGATTTGACTCCTTCCTACAGCACCCTCTAGGTGCAATCACAGCTCTTGTCAAACAGCGCAACTCTTGATATCATCTCCATAGATAAGATGTCTTATCTGGCTGGAAAGGCGAGGATCTCTAAGAAAACCTTACCAAAACCAGCCATTAGCCAGGGAAAAACTCTTGAGATAATATTTTCATGGCTGCGAAAAAGAAGGTTACAGACCAGTGCCGAGGCCACTTGACCAAGGTGGGCAAAAGCCCCACACTTCTTCGTCAGCGCCACCGTCGCGTCCAAAGGAAAACCAGCCCAAATCCTGGATGCTTGGCGAGATGGCCACTTTGACCTTCTAGTCAGAGAAGATATTATTGAGGAGATCAGGGAGGTTTTGCATCGCCCCCGCATCCAGAAGCGGCATCAGTGGACAAAGGAAGAGATCAATCACTTTCTCAATGGCTTAAGAGAGTTTGCTATCCCCACCCCAGGTGAGTTAGCGGTCGAGGTGATACCTGATGACCCCGACGATAACATGTATGTTGCCTGTGCCGTTGAGGGAGAAGCTGACTGCATCGTCTCTGGCGACCGTCACCTCAGAAAACTTGGTGCTTACCAAGGCATCCCAATTGTTACTCCTACGCAGTTCTTGACTATTCTCGCAGATCAGGTCGCTTCACAAAAGGGACAATAGCCTGACAAGTCCGACTCAACAGGTTGCCAACCGTGCCCAGAAATAAAGCACAGAAAGATATCATTGCCATGGATGCCCTGGATCCGATAGGAGAAGCCCTAAAAGAAAAAGGGCTGACTCTTGAGGAATTGATGGAGTCAGGCCGCGAGATCCGGGGCAAGCTATTAGAAAAAGAGTACGGGCTTAAAGGCGAAGAATGACTCGCACCTTCATCGCCGCCACCTCCTGGGTGTGAAAGAGGCGGCCCAGCAATCAGCTCAGAAAATCGTCCGTCCCAGTGAGCTTTTGGAAAGAATACGCAGGCAAGCGGGCAACGGTCAAAGGCCCTGCCAGAGCACGGCTCGTGATAGAGTAACTTGCTACCCCGAAGCTGCAACGACAGGCGCGGAGTGCGTTTGCATGACAAAAAACACTGAGCTATACCGTCTTGGATTTGCTTTGTACAGTTCTACCTCCCGTTGCTCCTTGTCAAGTTCCAGAAGAGCTTTGGGCTCATCAGCATATTCTATTCGCATCTCACGAATTCGCTTTTCCCAAGGACCATAATACTCAGTCCACCAAATGTCTTCTGACAATGTAAAGTGCCCAAGTAGGTCATAGCCACAACCAGGGATCTGTGCAAGTTCCTGTGTGATATTCGTTATCTCATCATGCACTACGAGAAACCCGTGGGGTTTAAGGAACCGTCGCCACTCCTTGAGGCCCCTTTCAAAACCGATCCTTGCTATGGAACCCTCGGCCCAGATGATGTCAAAGCTTTCATCCGGGAAATCTAACTCGAGCATCGAGCATTTCAAAGTCTTGACTCGGTCCGAAAGTCCCGCCTCTTCGATCTTTTTCGTGAGTTTATCCAAGAGGGACGGGTCAATGTCCAAACCGATGATCTGTCCATCACTCAACCTGGCCAGTTCCATGGTCGGGACCCCCGAACCGCAGCCTATATCAAGAATGCGGGGCTGAGCCAGTTCGGGAAGCATCTGAAACGCCCTTCTGGTGTATTTGTTGAGACGCTCTCTAAAAGGATCTTTATCTATCTCGAATAGCGTTTCTTTGCTCATTTCCCTTGGAGCTCAGCGATGGTCTTGCCGCCCACCGCATAGTCCTCCTTGGGTAGATCGTGGATGATGACGCGCACCTGATCTGGTCTCACCCCCAAGACCTCTATCGTTCCTTCGGTCAGCTTTTTGGCCAGGGCGGCCTTCTGTTCTGTCGTCCGGCCGGTGTACATCTCGACGATGATGACGGGCATGTTCTCACCTCTCTCGTCGGTACAATCGAGAAAGGAGAGCGGATTCCTCTGTCTGAGGAGTCCGCTCTCCTACTTATCCTCCAGTTCACTCTTCGGCCAGGACGAAGTAAACGTCCGTCGGCTTGAACTTGGAAAGGCGCAGGTACTTGGCCTTCACCTTCTGGCCAATCCAGTCGGTGGTGGCGTCATCGGGATCAACACCCAGGAGACGGCCCAGGAACAAGGTGTTGGCTCCTTCGAACTCGACCAAAACGAGTATAAAGGGGCACTCCGGCAAGAACTCTTCACTGCCGAAGTGGCAGACGGTGAAGGCGTGAATGGTTCCCTCATCAGGGAAACGCACCCACTCGGTCTCCTTACCGCTGTACATGCAATGTCCACGGGGAGTAGCATAGGTATAGCCCGTCTCCGGCTCGCGACAACCTATGAAGACCTTGTTGCTCAGCCCAGCGAAGAAAGGAGAATCCTGCCCATAGGAGTGCAGGTAGGTGACGCTGTAGGGTTGCTCAATCAGAATGGGTTCCATCTGCTTGAGCAGGGCTAGCGTTTCCTCGTTCAGTTCTCGCGGGAAGGGAACGTTGTGGAGGGTGTAGCCGCCCAGGGTCTCTTCTTTTTTGTTGACGATTTCTTTTTTGTCAGACATTATTTGCTCCTTACAGTGGGTCGTTGCCTCGTTATCCTCTTTCCAGAATGCTGACCGTGACGTAGGTACCCGTTCCAGCGTGGCTATGGATAGCGCCACGTCTGGCATCGGGCACTTGCAAAGTGGGGTCGCCAAAGTGCTTGCCGATGGTGCCTTGCAACTGCCAGATGGCAAAGACGGCTTGCATCAGCCCGGTTGCCCCCACAGGATGGCCACAGGCGATGAGTCCCCCCGAAGGGTTGACCGGACAAACCGGCTTCCCCGGCAGGTCCAGGCCATAATCCACACCGGGCATGAAGGCCTTCCCGCTGGCGGCGAATTCCCCACCCTCTCCGTACCGGCACAGGCCCATGTCCTCGTAGGTCTGGATCTCGCTGGAGGTGTAGGCGTCGTGCAACTCGACAAAGTCAATTTC
>JBFEUB010000184.1:0-6646 GCA_041547605.1 Desulfobacteria bacterium | reverse complement strand
GGCTTGAACAGAACCACTGCGTGCGCGATTTAGCCAGGAGAATTCAAAAATCCTAAAATTGCACACCCACAAGTGAGCCAAATAGTATTTTCAATTGTCATCTATTCTTATCGGAACGTTATTCTGACAACCGCTATAAGTATAGTACGGAGGTTGTTTTATGCCGAGTACGAAAGCGCAGGTTGTGCACAGCAGACATACGCGGTAAAGGGTCCAGAACGACGCATTTTTTGTTCTCATCTCCAAGGACACCAAAGTCGGTCCACTCAGAGAGATCGCCCCGGATGGACTTACATTTCATTACGTGGGTCGAGAGCCGCCGAGCGAGATGGCTGAGTTAGGTGTGTTTTCAGGCAATCATGATCTTTATTTGTACAAGGTTCAGTGCAAAATCATTTCGGATTCGAAAATCCGTGAAAGGCATCCAAGCCCCGTAACCAAGAGACGATGCGATGTGCAATTTGTTGAGCTTTCGCAAGACCAGATATCCGAACTAAAATATTTCATCGAAAATCACACCACGACTGGGGTGGTATAGACGGCAACGCCGTATATCGACATGATCCTGTCAAGAGGCTGACATCCCAACCGATTTTGAACGTGTCCTTTCGAAGCCGCCGGTAACGAGACCCGCCCGGAGGCTCTTTGTTCCCTCCACCCCCTGCCTGAGTGCGACAGCATCCCCCCGTTTACCTGCCCAAAAGGGCACAAGTTTTGCATCTTCGTATTTGCTAGGCGTCACACATTATTGGCAAGCACCGATGGAGGTTGTGTCAAGTTGGTAGAAACAGTTATTCAAAACGTAAGCACGTTTTTATCCTCATTATCACAGCTTGGTGTCATTACTCTCTTGGCCTGTGTTGCTTTTCTGTTTAAAGGTCTGGGGTCAGTGGCGAAAAATTTTCTCTCTGCACACAAAACAAAAAGTTTGAGAGGAGAATAACGACCCTGACCCCGGATTTCTTTCACGCATGACTCAGAGCTTCTCTTATTGTCTTGCAGGCCTCAGGGGCTGCATACCGCTTACATATATCCGACGTTACTGATTTTGACCTTTATCCAAAGGAGAGTTGCTATGAAAAAATTGCCCATGCTAATCGCTTTTTTGGTGATCTTACCAACCGCCGCTTATGCTAAAGACAAGAAACAGGCGTCGGCAGAAACACTCCCCAAGACGGTCATGGAAACCTCTCGAAAACTTGGTGATGATTGGTTGAATATTGAAATAACCATTTCAGAGCAAGAGACGATAAAGAGGTATTTCCGAGGCAATCCACAGCCGGATTTAACGGGACACAAAGTCGCAAAGCCTAAGAAATTGCCTCCAGGGCTGCAAAAAAAATTGGCTAGGGGTTGCGATCTTCCGCCAGGCTGGCAGAAGAAAATTGCCAGGGGCGAAGTTCTTGACGTTGAGGTATACTGGCAGGCTAGGCGTCTTCCCGTTGAACTCACCAAAAGGCTTCCGCAAGGACCGGAGGGTACCGTGCTCGTAAAGGTTGAAGGAAAAGTAATTCGCCTTTATGAGGCTACGCGAACAATTCTTGATGTGTTCGACATAGGAACATAAGTCCACGGGGCGAAAAGTTCGTTTGAACGTGAACCGCAGGGGCGCTTATACTACTTCCCGTAACGCAGCTGCTTACAGTCTTTCACCAGCTAATCGTGCTGCTTTACTGTTGGGCGCGGTCGAAACAGACCTTTGCCAGAATTCTGATGCTCTTTGCCTATCGTTGGAGAGGTCAGCGTATACATTCCCGGTCTTGAAGTACACCATGGCCTGAAAGTGTTTGTCTCGACTACTGTCTGCTGCTGCCCGGTAGGCTTCTAGGGCTAGCGCCTCATATTCTCTTCCTCGCCTGTCCGAGTCTGTTCTTTTGCCCTGATCATAACTAATGTCACCCTTACATACCAATGCTTCCAAATACCCGGGATCGAAAGCCGACGTTCAGAAAATGGTCACGGAGCGAGGAAAATGGCTTTATGGCAAAGACATATTTTTTTGAACTAACTTGTGAGGCACAAAACGAGCAGCACTAAACGAACAAAAAATGGAGGGTTGGATTTTCCCCTGAAAAACTGCGCCCGAGAGAGTGCCCTTTTTTCAGCCCACCACATCAAAGAAACCCTGAAATGACAATGACATAGAATTTCCCAATTTCTTCGACACAAAACAAGCCAATGAGATCAGTTGCATAGCTGAAATCATCGGCCTTTGAAAATGCCTGTTTTCGGACCTAGAATCGTCTATGTTATCCCCTGAGCTACGGCTTCCCTATCTAGTTTCCATCCACAAATGGCCCCTTTTCCGATGAGCGGATTTGCCGCGGGTTGCCGTCTGCGGACTACTATCTGTGCGCCTGAACGAAAACCCTTGTGTACGGCCTTGTTCATCAAAGAAACTCCTCATTTATGAATTGGAAACTTACACTGCGCCCAACACTTGTCACGTTACTTACGGATGGGCACTATCTGACTTCCACTGAGAGCAATTGTCCGGGGTATATCTTGCTCCGCGGGGTGAGGTTGTTGATACGCAGGAGCCGTTGCAGTTTCATGTTATGCGCGCGGGCTATCTTGTAAGGACTGTCGCCACGCCGGACCCGGTACCTCTTGGTATCCGCACCCGTTTCGACCGCCTCTGTGCCTCCACGGATAACCAGGTGCTGTCCGATGTGCAGACGGGTCGTCTTTAGGTTGTTTAGACGCATGATCTCCTTGATGTTTGTATTATAACGCCGGGCCAGTAGCCAGAGAGAGTCCCCTCTTCTGACGCGGTACCGAATCGGCCCTGAAAGTCCAGCAGAGACTGGCTTGCTAGCATCCGCATAGACAGGTGGACGCCACCCCCTCGAAGGTATCTTAAGCCTCTGCCCCACCCTGATGATGCTCCGTGTACTGATGTTATTGGCCCTGGCAATGGCCCTAGCACTAGTCCGGTAACGTGTGGCCAGATGAGACAGCGTCTCGCCCCGGCGGACCCGGTGATAGGCATACAGTCTTTTGGGCGGGGACCACGCAGGAACCGTATCCAGTTTTGCCACCAGAACGGACCCTTTGTCCTTCGGCACCTTTAGCTGATAAGAACCAGGGGGCGTTCCCTTGTGCCGGAGTTCAGGGTTCAAACCCTCAAGGGTCTTATCAGAAACACCGATAGCCTTTGCTATGTCCTTTAGACGCATACCCTTTGACACGGCGACCCTCTCATAGACCTCAGGAGGGTCGACACTTTTCAGGTCAAACCCATATTTCTGCGGGTCGGTTATAATATGAAGCGCCGCCAAGAAGCGCGGGACATAACGGGCTGTTTCATAAGGAAGCTTTTCAAAAAGATCCCAGAAGTTATCCAGGTAATTGATATTCTGATTCCGTATCACTCTGAGAACCCTCGCCTCTCCGCAGTTGTAGCCTGCCATCACAGTCGTCCAGTCACCAAATATGTTATGGAGTTCTTTGAGATAGTCAATGGCCGCGCGAGTAGACTTGGTGACGTCCATTCTCTCATCGATCCATTCATCTCTCTTCAGACCGAATTTATATCCTGTGGACGGGATGAATTGCCACAACCCAAGAGCCCGAGCACGTGAGAGCGCCTTCACTTTGAACCCGCTTTCGATCAGCGGGAGCCACGAGAGCTCCTTGGGGAGTCCGGCTTCTTCCAGGGCCATGATAATCTCTGGTCGATATCTTCCTGAGCGCCGGTAAGAGTTCACAAAGAATTTGCGCTCCAAACCCTGAAACAGCTTGATCTCTCTTTCAACGTAGCGGTTCATGACCATGGGGATCGCATTATGGTTGCCTGTGGCCACAATGTGTCGCGACGCATAAATCTCCAACATGCGCTTACAGATCATGAAGCGAATGTCTTCCCTTTGTTGGATCAGCTTGGGGTCGTCGTTGGTATCTACGATTAGGATTAAGTTGTACGCCTGATCCAAGGCAGAAACTGCATTTTCAAAGTCCCCCTGGCCCCAAAAATCCTGGGATGTCTGACAGAACTCCAACGCCTCGTCCAGGACCCGCTGGGCATTCTTCGGTTCTTTAATCTCAGTTTCCTCAATCCGGGCTGATAGCTCCTTACGGGGGCTGATCTGTGCTGGGGCCTTCCGAGCCACGGTTTGTCTACCCACACCCTCAGTGTCGATCTCAATCCCACTCGCAGGGGAAGTTACCTCCATATCCGGTTGGTACACTGGATCTCCCGGAACAGCACCGGATGAGGGTTCCAGACCGTCTCGAGTCAAGACAACTTGCTGGTGCGGCAGACATCCGACAGCTCCATAAACAATGAGAATCAGAACAGTTACCTTCAGGTAGAGATTCACAATACTTTCCTCTCCATTGTCTTCGATCGCCAATAGTCTTGGATGTTCTGCAAGAATCGCGCCTTGTATGTCTCTTTTGTGTCTCTTTATGGAAAAACCCTTACCTAAGGTAAGGGTTCAAAGTGTTGAAATTCATAACAGAGCCCTCCTTCCCTGTCAAGCCCGTCTCGGGATGTCGCCGAAACTTCCTCATGCTTTACGATACGGCCGCAAGCGGCTTTGTTGCACCAACGTAATTGCCGCGTCTCTTGACACGCTCAATGTGCAGTTCCATTTTGTTTAGGAGAGGGGTCAGTGTCCGTTCATCATTGGCAGAAATGGCGACAGCATCCAAGGTACGAACTAGCTTTTTCACGGTGATACGATCAACACAGTCCTGCTTGTTCAGCACTCTTAGCGTAGGAATTCGATCCAAGTGCAGACTTTCAAGAATCCGTTCCACGGACTGAATCTGATCTTCAAATCTTGGATTACTGATGTCTATGATATGTAACAGTAAATCAGCGTCTTCGAGCTCTTCCAAAGTGGCACGGAAGGCAGTGATCAACTCTTCGGGGAGCTGCCGAATAAAGCCGACTGTATCAGTAATGATCACTTCCACGTCTTTGGGAAATTTTTTTCGTTTGCTGGTTGGATCCAGCGTGGCAAACAGACGACTTTCAGCCAGCACAGAGCTCTTAGTCAGGGTATTGAGAAGGGTCGACTTGCCTGCATTTGTGTATCCAATAATCGATATGACGGGTAACCCTCTCTTGTTCCGCCTGGCCCTGCGCTGTCCTCGCTGCCTCTGGATGCCCTGAAGCAACTTCTCAAGGTGGCCGATGCGATCCCTGACGCGACGTCGGTCGATTTCAAGCTTTGTCTCACCAGGACCCCTGCCACCAATACCGCCGGCAAGTCGAGACATAGCGGTGCCCTTGCCCACAAGCCGAGGAAGGAGGTATTTAAGCTGAGCGAGCTCTACCTGAATTTTTCCTTCGCGACTGCGGGCTCTCTGGGCAAAAATGTCCAGGATTAGCTGCGTTCGGTCTATGACTCTCACATCCGTGAGATCGGTGATGGAGCGAACCTGGGAAGGGTTCAGTTCCTGGTCGAATATGAGAAGGTCTGCCCCCTTCTGGAGAGCCATGATTACCAGTTGGCTCAATTTACCCTCCCCCATTAAGAAGCGCGGGTCTATTTTCTGGCGGTGTTGAATGACCGTGTCCATGACGGCAATATTGCAGGATTCAGAAAGCTCACGAAGTTCAATCATGGAATCCTCGGCCACCCGCTTCGATGCTGTAGTCACACTGACCAGAAGCGCCCGTTCCCATTTCCTCTCTACTCTCTGAGACCGGGTCTTGCGGCTAAACTCCGATTCCAACGATTGAATAAGGGCCTGACAGTCAATGTCAGGATCCCATGGGCGCAAGGGGGGAAGTATCTGCCAGTTTTGGCCGTCTATTCCCACTGGGAGGAGGTGGGCTGCGTGAACATAATCGGGCCGGCCTTCTTTATCCATGGTCACGGCAGCCATCAGATCAAGCTTGAGCAGCGCCAGGTCCATGAGGTCATCCTGTGTAAGGGGCTCATGCTGAAGATGCGTGTGCACACAGCGGAGGCCTCTCAGGCGCCCCCCTCCAGATCGATATTTCTCAATGTTCGGGATGACAATCGCCTGATGGTTGCCAACCACGACATGGGTTATCCAGCCTCGGCGGTCGATCAGGAGGCCGACCTGACGGCGGATCTCATAAGAGAGCTGGGTGATGGCCTTGCAAAGTTCTGGCGAAATGACAAAAGCCGGTGGGGTTCTGCGACGATAGAGATTGTTTAGGCGGCGGACCTGGCTTGCTTTCAGCCCGCCTGTTTGTCCATAAAGCTTAATTAGGCCGACTCCTGAATGAGAGTTTTGGAAATTCCGCCCTTATTAATAATTATAATTATATTTAATAATAATAGCAATATCTTTCTTGACTAGCAAGCCCAATTATGAGGCTTAGAGGAACTTACACTCGGCCAAAGAGCCTTGCGGAAATGCGGGTCAAATCCTCAATGATCATATAAAGAACCGGAACCAATAGAAGGGTCAGGACGGTTGCCACGAGAAGCCCAAATGTGATGCTGACAGCCATGGGAATGAGAAACTGGGCCTGAAAGCTTCGTTCAAGCATTAGGGGCATAAGGCCCGCAATCGTGGTCGTAGAAGTGAGAATCACAGGTCTGAACCGAGATTTGCCTGAGGTCTCCACCGCCTCTTCAAGGGTCCTGCCGTCTTGAATGGCCCGGTTGATAAAATCGATCAGTATCAGGGAATCGTTCACCACGATCCCCGAGAGGGC
>JBFEUB010000183.1:0-6689 GCA_041547605.1 Desulfobacteria bacterium | reverse complement strand
GTTCCGTTTGCTCGCAAGTCGTTGATGATTGAAAATATTATTTGGCGAACGACATTGTGCAATTTTGGAGAAGATTTTTGAATGTGACTGGCGTTTAAAATTGCAAGCTGTCTGAGGGATCCGCCCGAGTTGTTGCGCTCCGGTTGCGCCTGACGGCTTGAACAGAACCACTGCGTGCGCGATTTAGCCAGGAGAATTCAAAAATCCTAAAATTGCACACCCACTAGTGAGCCAAATAGTATTTTCAATTGTCGTCTATTCTTATCGGAACGTTATTCTGACAAACGCTATAAACTCGGGCTTCGCCCTCAGACAGTCACAATTTTTACGCTCCACATCGCTAAGAAGTTTTGGCAAAAATTTCCAAAAGGACGTTCGCAAAGGCGTTGAAGATCATTGCCACGTTACCTTGTTTTTGTGGATAGGCCCGTTTGATTTTGCTAAAAACCGGCGGACGAGGTCAGTATTCTTTTGGCAGGGTGTTAAGTTTGGCCAGGGTCATGATGGGTCCATCCTTGCACACGTATTCGGCACCCACATTGCACCTGCCGCACATGCCGATGCCGCATTTCATGCGGTTTTCAAGCGACATGATGATGGCCTCAGGAGAAAATCCCACCTTCTCCAGCACAGGCTGGGTAAACTTGATCATGATTGGGGGGCCGCAGATGATCGCTACACTGTTTTCAGCGCTGGTGATCTTCTGCTCCGTAATCCCGGGGACAAAACCGATGTGGTACTGGCAGAAAGGGTCGTCGCTGCAGTCCACGGTGATATGCATCTCTATGTCACTGCGTTCCTGCCATTCCGCAAGTGCATCCTTGTAAAGGAGCATTCCCTCGTTTCGCGCCCCGTACACCACGGAGATATCTCCAAAGCGTTTGCGGTTCTCAGGCGCCAGCATGTAAACAATCGCTGAGCGCAAGGTTGTAAAGGCAAACCCACCCCCGATCAGGACCACATTCTTTCCTTGCATCTCATCAAGGGGAAAGCAGTTTCCCAGTGGCCCCCGCACGCCCAGGATGTCGTCTTTACCCATGTTGTGCAACTGGGTGGTCACCAGACCTGCTTTATTGACTGTAAAGAGCAGAAACCCAGATTCCGTAGGGGACGAAGCAATACCAATTGGGCACTCCCCGGTTCCTGCAACCGAAAGCTCGGCAAATTGACCGGGAAGGTACGAAAACTTCCTCTCATCTTCAGGATTCAAGAAGGCCACCCTGAAGCTTTTTATATTGCGGTCTTCCGTCTCAATGGTCGTTTCTTCGATACGGACCGGATATGGAAGATAGGGGTTTTCCATGAAAGCATATACCTTAAAAAACTTTAGCTCTCTTTACGTTGCCGTCCTTGCATAGTAATTCATGAGTTGGCAAACCCGACGGATATCAATGTTGACCGGGCAATGCTGCACGCAACGTCCACAACCAGTGCAGGCGACACCTATCTTGTATGTGTCCACGTAATACTTCAGCTTGTGCATGAAGCGCTGGCGCACTCTCTGGGTCTTTTGCCCTCGGGGGTTGTGTCCGGATGCGTGCAGGGTGAAAAGGGGAAACATGCACGAATCCCAGTTGCGTATCCGGTCTCCGGTGCGGCCGTGGGTCTCATCCTGGATATCAAAACACCAGCATGTAGGACAAAGATACGTGCAAACCCCGCAGTTTATGCATGCAAACTGCACATCTTCCCAGAAGTCGGCTCCATGAAGCGCAATCGTGTCTATATCCGCGAGCCTGAACGTATCGACTTTAGAGACAATCTTTCTTTCCGCTTCCTGCTTAATGGCTGTACATCTTTGAATCAGCTCTGCCTCGGCGGGCTCAAAGATATTGGCGGCCTTGACGAGCTTATCCCCCTTTTCAGTGAGGACGTTGGCCAGAAAGGCGTCTCCGACTTCTGTCAGGAGCACATCCAGCCCCGCCTCATCAACTGGCCCTCCTCCTACGGAGGTGCAAAAACAGGTCGAGCAGGGAGCAGTGCAACCCAGCCCCACCAGGGTAGAAGCCTCTCGGGACTTCACCCACCACGGGTCACGGAACCGGGGTGTGTCAAAATTTGCATCCACCAACGCAAGGGCCTTTGCGTCACAGGGTCGGATACCGATGACGGCTCGGGGCGCATAGTCCTTCGGCACCTCTTTGAGAATGTGGGCATCATCTTTGGCATGATCCAAGTTGTACTCAAACATCCGCTCCGACTGTGGTAGGAACAAAGACTTGGGGGAAAGACGGCTGTTCTGGAAAGAAAGATCCAGCGCAGAGACATCGTCTATGGATTCGAAATAAACGATATCGTCTCTCCGCACTGGGCCATAGAGCTGATAGGCAGCTTTAAGCCTATTCAGAAAATCAGAGAACCTTTCCTTTTCTATTGTTAGCACTTTCATCCTATGTGTATTCCGGTTCACCGCGGAGACGGAGAGGGCTGAGCGGTGAAAATATCATTCAACAAAATCCCCCGGGTCATCCGGCTGGTATACATCCAGAGGGGGCCTGGTCTCCGTGGTCATGCCTGCCTCATGGTCGTAAAGCTCCAGCACATCCTTTTCCAGCTTCTTGGTGAACTGGCGCACCTTGATATCCATGGGGCAAACGCGCTCGCATGCCCCGCAATCCGTGCAGCGACCCGCGCAGTGGAAGGCCCTCAACAAGTGAAAAGTAAAGGTATCCGTCGGATCAATGCTTTTACCGAGCCACTGAGGTCGCGATTCATCCACGAAACAAGTGGGGCAATAGCACAGAGGGCACACATCGCGGCACGCATAACAGCGGATGCACGAGGCTACCAGATCTTGAAAGTACTTGGAGCGCTCATCAGCGTCCATGGCCTCAAGCTTCCGCACATCCTCATACCGGTCCATCCCCTCCTGCTCAGGAACGCGCTCACCCATGAGTTCGTCATAGATCACCGGGTTGCGGTGTATGCAGATGGCACAGTTATCCTGGAGAACATCAGCCTTATTGAGGGATCGTTCGAACTCCCCACCTTTTGCGACAATCTTATCTGCATCTTCCGCTACCTCCAGCGGTTCTTGATGCTTCAACGCCCTCCTGACCTTACGTGGATCTACCATTCCTTTGCAAGGGATTCCCATGATGAAGAGCTGATCGCGCTTGATCTGGTTCTCCAAAATGTGCACCACGATGTTTCGCGCATCACACCCCTTGGCGACAACCGCAATGCGCTCCTTACGCTTCGACAAATAATTGGCAAGATTCACCCCGCAGAAGCTGTCCCAGTGGAGGGTGTCAACATCGTCTGGTGTCGCGATGAGCACAGGCTGACACATCATAGGCACAGTGCCCTTCCTGAATCCGAGCACAGCATCCACGAGGTTCTTTCTAAGCAACCGCATTGCGGTTTCACGAATTTTTTTGGTGTAGTTCAAGACTTAAAACACCTGCGACAACTCTGAGGCACAAGCCAAAAAGTTTCCCCGAGCCTTACACCTTTATCCCTACGCCACCTCGGCTCTTGTTTTAATGAGGTGTTTGGCCGGGCCCAACGCT
Source organism: Desulfobacteria bacterium (assembly GCA_041547605.1). GTDB lineage: Bacteria > Desulfobacterota > Desulfobacteria > Desulfobacterales. Next base: position 3,177 of record JBFEUB010000183.1, on the reverse strand, counting down.
TTTACCTCAGCGGTTACCTTGTTGGCCAAATCTACAAACTTGCCTGCCTCTGAGGAAGAAACCCAGGAAAACTGAAGCCGTCCTGGTTCGATACCCGTATGTTCGAGGAAGCTCTTCAGCAAGGCAAATTTTCTGCGGGCATAGTAATTACCTTCCAGGTAATGACACTCTCCAGGGTGTCACCCAGAGACCCATACCCCATCAGCTCCGTGGCGCAAGGCATCCAAAATAAACTTCGGGCTCATCCGACCCGTACACGGGATGCGGATGACCCGGATATTGGATGGATACGCCAGCCTGCTCACCCCAGCCAGGTCAGCGGCACTGTAACTGCACCAGTTGCAGAGAAAAGCGATAATCTTTGGTTCAGATTCCATTAAGTTTTTCATGCGCTACGAGTCCTGACCATCGATTCTCGGGTTGTCCGTCGTTCGCTGTACCTTCTTCACCGGAATCGTCCGTTGCATGTTGTCCGTCGTTCGCAGAAAACCAACTGACAACTTACCACTGACGACGGACAGTCTGAAGCCCAGGAACATCCCAATATAACGGTTCACGACACTTCATGTCTTTCCAAGCTACTACGTGCAAAGTGCCTGCTCAATCATCGCAAACGTCTGGGCTTGATCAAATCCCTTTAAATTTAGTGCCCCGGACCTGCAAGATGCCACACATAGCCCGCATCCCTTGCACTGAGCCGGGTTGATCTGTGCCCTGCCTGTCTCGGCATCAATGCTTGTGGCACCAAAAGGGCAGATTTCCACACACACACCGCAGCCTGTGCAATAATGCGGATACGTGTATGCCACTACAGCACTCGTATAGATGGTCTTCGCTGCGAGCAAAGCTGCGGCCCTGGCAGCAGCCGCCTGGGCTTGGGCAATACTTTCCTCCAGAGGTTTGGGGCCGTGGGCCAAACCGGCCATGTAGACACCATCTGTGGCAAAATCAACGGGCCGCAGTTTTGCATGGGCTTCCTGGAAGAAGCCCTCCTCGTTTAATGCAAGTTTGTATAGCCTCGACAAGAGTCTGCCGCCTTCCGGCGGCACAATAGCCGAAGCCAAGGTGATGAGGTCTGCATCGATCTGAACCCGCATCTGAAGCATCTGGTCTACGAGCATGACCCGAAGTTTGTCGTCTGTTATTTCTACCTCTGGTTTTTGATCGACACTGAAGCGAATAAAGGCAATCCCCCTGGAACGTGCCTCGCTGTAAATCTCCTCTCTTTGGCCATAGGTGCGAATATCACGAAAGAGGATGTAGATATCCATGTCAGGGTTCAGCTCTTTCAGGCCTACCGCGCTTTTAATGGATTGGGTGCAGCACACTTTGCTGCAGTATGGCCTTTCTGGTTCCCTCGAACCCACACACAGAATGAAGACGGCCGCCTCAGCGCCCTTGAGCCTTTCCGGATCGGTCACCATGGCCCGGTTAAGTTCAAGGGAGGTTACGATATTGGGGTGCTCGCCAAAATGGTATTCGCTGGGCTTGAGCTCATTTGCCCCTGTGGCTATGATGGTCGCACCGTGTTCAATAACCTTGGTTTCCTCTCCGGTCTTCACAGTCGTTCTGAAATTTCCCACAAATCCTTCGGCTTCTACCACGGTCGATTTCAAGTGCACAGAAATGAGCGGATGGGCTTCCACTCTTTGAACGGCCTGTGCTAGAAACGCCCCTATCTGTTCGCCTTTCCACGTTTTCAAAAGATTCTGGCCGTGGCCTCCCAGGACCCCTTCCTTTTCAAGGAGATGGACAGGGAAGCCCTGATCTGCCAGCCCAAGGGCCGCGGTAACGCCTGCAAGCCCGCCCCCAATAACGAGGCCGGTCTGAGTCACATCCAGCTTCACTTCTTCAAGGGGTTCCAGGCGCGCTGCCTTGGCCACTGCCATGCGCACCAAGTCCTTAGCCTTATCGGTCGCTGCATCCGGATCATTGCTGTGGACCCATGAGCATTGGTTCCGAATATTGGCCATCTCAAGGAGGTATTTGTTAAGGCCCCCCCGAGTTGCGGTTTCCTGGAAAAGGGGTTCATGGGTTCTGGGGCTGCACGCAGCTATCACGATCCGGTTCAGCCCGTGCTCTTTGATGACCTCCTGGATCCTTTCCTGGGTATCCTGGGAACAGGTAAAGAGGTTCTCCTCTACGTAGGATACGTAGGGCAGGCTTTTCGCGTACGCTGCCACCTCAGGTACCCGGACAAATGCGCCGATGTTCTTGCCGCAGTTGCACACAAAGACCCCGACGCGCGGGGGTTCCCCGGCAATGACGCGCTCAGGCACGAGAGGCCTTTCTCGGACCAGTGTGCCTCGCGCCTCAGAAAGCTGGCCCCCTGCTGCACAGGCGGCTGCGCTGGCCTGCATCACAGAATACGGGATGTCCTTGGGGTCATGAAAAGCTCCACAAACGTAAATCCCGGGTCGGGATGTCTCAACAGGTGCAAAACTACTGGTGGCTGCAAAGTTGCACTGATTAATCTGTATGCCCAGTTTTTTGGCCAGGGAGACCGTATCTTTGCGGACGCTCATCCCTACGGAGAGGACCACCATGTCAAAATCTTCTTCAATCCGTTTTCCAGACCCGTCAACATATCGAATCCTCAGGTTTCCCGTATCGTCCACAGGCACCACGCTATCGATCTTTGACCTGATGAACCGAACCCCGTGACGGTTCATAGCCCGCATGTAGTACTTTTCAAAGTCCTTACCGTGCGTGCGGATGTCGATATAGAATATGGCTGCATCGAGTGGTCCGGTGCTGTGTTCCTTTGCAACCATGGCCTCTTTAATGCTGTAGGTGCAGCACACGGTCGAACAATAAGGGTTGGCGCCTTTGTGGCTATCTCGAGACCCCACACACTGCAGCCATGCGATGCTTTTGGGTTCCTTTTGATCGGAGGGCCTTATCATGTGTCCCAAGTAGGGACCGCAGGAGCTCAGGATCCGTTCAAACTCCAGGCTGGTTACCACGTTTGGATGGCGGCCGTAGGAAAAGGTGTCGCGCTGGAGGGGATTGTAGGGAGCAAACCCAGGAGACAGGATCACCGCTCCCACGCGCATCTTGTGAATTTGCGCTTCTTCTTTAAAGTTGACCGCATTGGTTGGGCAAAATTTTTCGCATGCCCTGCACCGCCCGGGTTTGAGAAAATAGATACAGTTCCTGCTATCGATCACATACTTC
>JBFEUB010000182.1:0-6821 GCA_041547605.1 Desulfobacteria bacterium | reverse complement strand
GAACACATGGTTGTCATGCACCCTGGCGCTGGGAGTGCAAGGAAACGCTGGCCGGTGAAAAATTTTGTTGAAGCTGCTATGGTTATTAAGGGGGAGAATCTTGGGGACGTGGTCTTTCTGGTAGGGCCAGCAGAATCAGACCTAGCACCGGTTGTCAAATCCATGTCAAACGACAATTTTCGAGTTTATGAAGTTTCGGAACTTGTGCCGCTCATGGAGTTATTGAAGCAAACGAGGTGTCTTATTGGCAACGACTCTGGTGTGACCCATCTCTCTGCTTTCATGGGCACACCCACAGTAGCCATCTTCGGGCCTTCGAATCCCAGGAGATGGTGCCCGGTAGGTCGTGCGACAAAGGTACTCAGAGGGGTTGCAGACTGCACCCCCTGTTTTGAAACGGATGCAGCCAATTGTGAAGATCCTAAATGCCTTCATGGGGTGTCTATAAGGATGGTCTTCGATGCTGTTAGAGAGATGGCATCCTGAGGTGCAGGCTGTGATGGAAAATGCAGACAAGGCTCAATTGCTGAATAGATTCCTTGGATCAGCCCTTGGGACCTTTGTGGGAGACGCCTTGGGCGAGCCCGTGGAGGGTTGGCCCCATAGAATGATTTACAGCCGGTTCGGGCTTGTTGCTACCGTGATCCGGGAAGAAGGGCGTTACACGGATGATACACAGATGATGATAGGGATTTTGGAGACCCTGCATCAAGCCGACGGGTTCGATCCTGCAGTATGCGCTAGGCGATTCCAGGAAAACTTTGAATCGTGGCGTGGGTACGGCCGACGCATCTTTGGCGTGATGGAAAGGATTGGACAGGAAATCCCCTGGGACCAGGTAGGTACAGACAGTTATGGAAATGGTGGCGCTATGAGAATAGCTCCCATCGGTTGCTTTTACTACCGTAACCTGCAAGCCCTCAAAGAAAAGGCCATCTTGAGCGCTCGCATCACGCACAATCATCCGGAAGGGTTGGCTGGAGCAGTAGCGCAGGCTTCAGCAGTAGGTTTGGCACTCCAACACGGCCTGTCAGGCGAACCGATAAAGCCAGAAAGCTTCTTAGATGAGATCGTGGCTCAGGTAAGGGATGTGGACCAAGGGTTTGCCGAATGCATAGACGAAATTAGAACAATTCCTAGTGGCCCCATGGTTGAAGTGATTGAGGTGATCACAAATCGGTTCGGGCTGAGTTTGAGGGCCATCGAGTCGGTACCGCCAGCTCTTGCCGCTTTTTTATTGACCCATAGCTTCCGGGAGGCGGTCGTCTTAGCGGTCAACCTGGGTGGTGACACTGACACCATTGGTGCCATGGCAGGGGCGGTTTCAGGTGCATACTACGGGTATGACCAGATACCACAAGAGTGGCTAACTCCCCTGGAGAACGGGCCAAAGGGCCGAGATTATGTAGTCAAGTGTGTCAAGCAGATTGTCTCATCATTATCGAATCCTGTGTGATGGGGGTTATCTGACACATTTCTCGGATTATGATCACAAAAGGACGGCATAAGAAGGGGCTCATTTCCGATATTTAATTTATCAGTATTCCCTAATCGTAGCATTATATAAACAGTAAGATATACGTTCGCGTGCCAGACTTCGATGTGTAGAGTACGGAAACCTTGTGAGGTGATTTTTTGTGAGCAGTGACAAGATGGAAGAAGACCATCGCCCTTGGGGTTATTATCAAGTCCTTGCCGATGAGCGGGACCACAAGGTGAAACGGATCATTGTTTACCCGGGTAAACGGCTGAGTCTCCAGCGACACCGCCGCCGAGCGGAACACTGGTATATTCTGAACGGTGAAGCTATTGTGACTCGGGATGATGAAGAACTGCATGTAAAAGCCGGGGAGGCGGTTAATATTCCTCAGGGGGCCACACACCGCGTTATGAACCCTGGAAGTGAGGATATGGCCTTTATTGAGGTACAGACCGGTGATTATTTTGGCGAAGATGACATTGAACGGTTGGAGGATGACTTCGGACGCACATAAGAACAACCTCTTTGAACCGCAACTGCGAGCGAATTAAAGCCTAGCATAAGACCTCACAGCCGAAGATTCTATTGAGCTTACTGCTCGGGGCTTCAACAACCTGTAATTTTTTTCAAGATCAAGAACGATTGCAGCAGCAAAAGTCGCCGAGTGAAAGTTCATAGCTTAATCGGCGCGTTTCCAAGTTGACCAAGCGGATGGAACAGGAGGCTATTAGATGCAATCAGGCTTGGCAAACAACAATTTTTGGGAAGAGATCACGGGCCAAAACTGAAATGAATGAGAACAAACTAGACTTGGTTGTTGTTATCATGGCAGGAGGGGCTGGAACAAGATTCTGGCCATTGAGCACGCAAGAAAGGCCCAAGCAGTTTCTTGACTTGTTTGGCGACAGGACTTTATTGCAGAAGAGCTTTGACCGTGTTTCAAGTCTCGTGCCGCCGGACCGAATACTTGTCCTGACCAACGCAGCCTTTGTTTCAATCGTGAAAGAGCAGCTCCCCCAAATCCCGATAGAAAATATTATCGGGGAGCCCGCGAGGCGTGATACAGCTGCTGCCGTGGCCCTTGCTGCAGCGCTGTGCCGCAAACGTTTTGGCAATCCAGTCATCGTAACCCTGACGGCAGATCATTTGATTGAACCTGTTGATCTATTCCAAAAAACCCTGCTTTCAGCAGCCCGCAGGGCAGCCGATGATAATGTCCTGTATACCTTTGGGGTTGAGCCAACCTACCCGGCCACAGGGTATGGGTATCTGGAACGGGGCATGGAGATTGCCGATGACAACGGAATTCAACATTTCCATCTCGTTCGATTTAAGGAAAAGCCCGACCCAGAAACAGCCTGCCAGTATGTTGAGTCCGGCAGGTTTTATTGGAACTCCGGAATGTTTGTTTGGACTGCGGATGCCATTTTGAAAGAAATCGAGACGCACCTACCGAAGCATGCCAAGGTCGTTTACGATGCGGTTGCCTTTGATAAAACACCACAGTGGGATCATGCGCTCGAGACAGCGTTCGAGTCCATTCATGCCGCGTCAATTGACTTTGGGGTGATGGAGAAGGCGCACAACGTGTGTTGTGTGGCCTCCAAGTTTTCCTGGCGTGATGTTGGAGGCTGGCTAGCGATAAGAAGCTGCCTGCCCAGGGATCAAAAAGGCAACTATTGTCGAGGGAAAGTTTTTACACTCGATGCAATGGATAACCTGGTGTTCTGCGAAGACCCGGAAGACACCATGATTTTGATAGGAGTAAAGGACCTGGTCATCGTGCGAGCAGGTCCTCTCACTCTTATAACCCACAAGGATCGCGCAGAGGATGTAAAAAAGCTTGTTCAGGCTATGGAAAACAAATAGAAACGCTACACGTTGTCATTGCCAAACGCTAAGTTTCCAGATGATTGTTCTAAATCATCATGGACAGCTGACAAAGGTGAACAGACGCTAAACGCTGGCTGGCAACCAGCAAAAGACATCTGGCTTGTGCCTTGCAGCGACTTGGGTAACAACTTGTTAGAATTTGACATTCCGATCATGGTTCTGATAGAGTATTTGAATGGATGGCCTCGAACACTTTTCTTGGGAATTGCTGAATTAAAGGAGGAGGCAAATGGCAAAAAAGATTTTGGTAGCGGTCGATGAGTCGAAGAATTCCCTAAAGGCAGTAGATTATGTAGCAAGAAGCATGCAGGCGACCGGGACGGTCACATTATTTAGTGTGATACCTGATGCCACTGCAGCATGCGACTTGGACGGCCCCTCTTTAACACCTTTATTTCGGAAAAGTAGGAAGGCATTTTGTGCTATAGAAGACACCAAGAAGGATCACCTCAAGGCATTTATGGAAAAGGCGAAGAAAGTCCTCGTGGAAGGCGGTTATCCTTCCAAGAATGTGACTATAAAGATTCGAAAGAAGAAGACGGGCATCGCGAGAGATATTTTGAAAGAGGCCCAGAGGGGAAAATATACCACTGTTGTCATTGGCAGAAGGGGGCTGTCTTCTGTAAAGCAATTTTTGTTTGGAAGTATTTCCAACAAAGTCGTTCAACTCGCAAAAGATGTTTCCGTTATAGTGGTGGATTGATTACACGGCTCAGTCTTTCCTAAATATCTCCGGAATTGGTATGCTTCCGGAGATTTGTTTTGCAGCGCTTTGTACAGGCATATGTTGGTGGGGTTTATTTGACTCACCAGTATTTGGAGGTTCTGTTGGACGACCCCTCCTCGATAACCCTGCTAATACTCCTATTTTTCCTGCTCATATTTTCTGGTTGTTTCTCCGGGACAGAGACAGCACTTTTTTCTTTGAACCGCATTGAGCGACGTCGTCTCAAAGATGACAAGTCGTTTCGCTCACAGCTCATTGTAAAAGCACTGTATAGGCCCCGTGAGTTGCTTTCCACGATCCTCTTTGGAAATACACTCGTGAACGTGGCCACGTCGGTAACAGCCACACTTCTCTTTCAGAGGCTGCTCATCGCACACAGTCTTGCAACAGCAATTGTTGTGGACTCACTTTTGGTGCTTTTCATTGGCGAAATCATCCCTAAAACCATCGCCGTTAATCAGTCCATGCCTTTGTCGCGTGCGGCGATTAAGCCGCTTCATTTCTTTGCAAAGCTCGCCAGCCCTTTGGTGTGGGTATTTGACCGATCAGCCGAGGGAATTCTTCAAATGCTCAAAGTCCCAGAGGTAGCAGGTGGGGCACTCAGTGCCCCCGAGGTGGAGCTGCTTTTCGAGGAAGCACGCCGGAAGGAAACAATTACTGCAGAGGAACGGCGTATTGCCCGCAATATCATGCGTTTCTCGGAGACGACAATCGGAGAGATCATGACCCCCCGCGTAGATGTTGTAGCTGCCCCACTCGACACCTCCCGGGAAGCCTTAGAGCAACTCATGATCGAAGTACGGCATTCCCGGATCCCTATTTACGAAGGAAGCTCCGATCACATCGTCGGCTTTGTAAGCACCAAGGAATTCTTCCTGAATCCTGACCGTGAGGTCCGGGAATTTCTCAAACCAATTGCCATCTTTCCTGAGGGTTCAAGGATTCAGCGTGTGTTCCGTCACATGCAGAAGAATTTGCTCAACATGGCAGTGATCGTCAACGAATACGGTGTAACGTCTGGAATTGCCACCATGGAGGACTTGGTCGAGGAGATTGTTGGAGAAATATATGACGAATACGAGAAAGCCGAGGAACTCATTCAGTCCGTTGGCCCGGATGAGTGGCTTGTCCTATGTCGGGCCCCCATCGAGGACGTTAATAAAGCGTGCGGCTTGAGTCTTCCCGAGGGCGAATCCGTGACACTAAACGGGTATCTATGTGGCGAGTTCGGAGAAATCCCAGTCCCGGGACGGACTATTCAGCGTAATGGAGCGCGTTTTACCGTCGCGCAGTCTACACGGAGGCGAATCGTGAGTTGTCGGGTCAAACGCCTTGTTGGGGAGGCAGCAGCACATGATGCTTGAGCTTGTACTACTCCTTTTCTGCATTCTGGGCTCGGCCTTTGGCTCAGGTTCGGAGACCGCACTCGTGTCGGCGAGTCGGACACGTATACAGCATCTAGCCTCGGAAGGGATGCAGAGCGCAAGGCTTGCCCTTGGAATCCTCAACCAAAGGGAACGGATACTGGCAGCCACACTCATCGTAACCAACGTTTTTAATATTGCAGGTGGTGCGATTGCTACGGTTAGTTTCCAGCGATGGATTGGCTCACTGGCACCCATTGCAGCTACGGCGGTCATGACCTGTGTGCTTCTTGTAGCCAGCGAAATCGTCCCAAAGGCCTATTTCCGGCACCATGCCGACCAGATGCTTGTCAGGGGGGCAGCGGCTTGGAAGATGCTCTCTTGGATTCTATCACCAATTACCTTTCCCACCGACGCATTGATTAACTTGATTTTCCGCCTCTTTGGGAGGCGCCCTAAAAGCCTTTACACGACCCGCGAGGAAATCAAACTTGTCATTGAGGAATCGGCTGAGATGGGCGGACTCGGACGACATGAGCAGGAGATGTTGGAATCCACGCTCGATTATGCCACAACGATCGTCCGCGAGGTCATGGTCCCCATCTCGGAAGTGGCACTGCTTCTGGAAACTGCCCGTGCCGAGGAGCTGATTTCACTGGTGCGTATGCAGCCGTATACCCGGATCCCAGTTTACCGGGAAAGGGTCGATCAGATCGTTGGTTTGGTGAATGTGTTCGACGTGCTATACGACAAGCAGAGAAAGACGTTCCTCCGGCCTTACGTTCGACCGGCTCGCCTCGTCCCCGACACGAAGGGTATCGACAAGCTCTTCCCCGAGATGCAACGGGAACGTGAGAATCTGGCAGTGGTTGTGAACGAGTTTGGGGCGTGCATCGGCATTGTGACGCTTGAAGACATCATCGAGGAGATATTCGGTGAACTTGCCGATGAGCACGAAGACGTTACGCCGGAGATTCAGAAGATGGGGCCCAGCCATTTTAGAATCACCGCCAGAACCGATATTGATGACTTGAACGATGAAACTGGATTTGCAATTCCCAAAGAGGGATTCGAGACGGTGGGCGGATATGTCCTTCATCGTTTGGGTCGGATTCCTCGGAAGGGGGAGACCTTCACTGACAGAGGTCTCAGCGTGCATGTTCTTGAGGCAGATCGTTATGGCGTTAAGACGGTGGAGCTAATCCGGACCGAACCTGAAAACCCACCCGAAGAGGAGGGGTAAGGCCCAACCCGAGACCCAGCAAATTAATTGCAAGTCATCCCTATTCCTTCGTCAGAATCTTCCCTATTTCACAAGACAGCTCTTTCATAGTGAAGGGCTTCTGAATGAAGCCAT
>JBFEUB010000181.1:0-7029 GCA_041547605.1 Desulfobacteria bacterium | reverse complement strand
CGGCGTTCTCCCCAAGGTCACTATGCCACGACATCATTTAACAAACATATCAATTCGCAAAAAAATGGGCAATAAAAAGACGGGCGAGGGTCTCATGAGGTCTTGGCTTGGTTTTCCCAAAAAGATCTTTTCAGGCTCTCGGGCTTGGTCGTGCGCCAAAACATCGAATGATAAAGGCCATCTCACGCGGGACGATCCGATGTCAATAAGGAGGGCAGCGTTTGGCAGGGGAGACATAGACAAGGTTTGCAGGAAGCAAGTAATCATAGTATAGGTATGGTCCCAGGGAAAATTTTCGTGCCACCCCCCACCCTTATGAGCAAGCCACCGGCTGTTAGTTCAGATAGATGAGGAGACAGGGAATGAACGCCAGCAAGACAAGGGTTCTTCTGACTGGCCCAACCGGATTTGTTGGTGGTCGCCTTTTGTACGCATTAGACCAAGAGGGGTTTGACGTGCGATGCCTTGTTCGTATATCCGAAAGGTTCAGGATAAAGCGGCCCCTAAGGCAGAAGCCAGAAGTTGTATACGCTGACCTGCTCCAGCCCGATACGCTCCCACAAGCCATGGAAGATGTGGATACAGCTTACTACCTTGTTCATTCCATGGGCGGACGCAGCATAGCTGAGACCAAAGAATTTGCAGAGCGGGACCGGATGTGTGCCCGCAACTTCCTGCGTGCTGGAGAAGAGGTTGGTCTGAAGCGCATCATTTATCTGGGGGGACTGGGTGAGACGGGTGATAAGCTCTCCAAACATCTCGCCAGCCGACAGGAAGTGGCGAAAATATTGCAATCGGGGCATGTGCAGACCACTGCCCTGCGGGCAGCCGTCATCATCGGAGCGGGCGGGGCGTCCTTTGAGTTGCTCCGCTATATCGTGGAAAGACTCCCGATAATGATGTGCCCCTATTGGGTGAATACCCGTTGTCAACCTATTGCTGTGGACGATGTGATTTCCTACTTAGTTGGGTGCTTGCACGAGCCAGCGACAGCCGGTCAAACCCTGGACATAGGTGGGCCAGATATCATTTCCTATAGGGAGATGATGCTAATCTATGCCAGGGTTCGCCGCCTGCACAGAATGATTTTTACTGTTCCGGTCCTGACGCCCCGCCTCTCTGCTTTCTGGATTAATTGGATAACGCCCGTACCATCCGGGGTTGTCTTCCCGCTCGTGGAGGGACTGAAGAATGAAGTAATATGCAGAGAGAATCACATCCGGGATTTGATACCCATCAATCTCACGAATATGCAAGAAGCCATTTGCACTGCCCTCATAGAAACAGAAAAAGGCCCCGGACAACTCCCTTCCAGACAGGCCTGCTTTATTCGTTAGTTGTGTCTTTTCGGAATCCATTTGCCAAGGTTCCGAGCAGACCCGTGGCTAAAAAATAGTTTCAGCTACCTGCATGAACCGAAACATTTTGTGCCTTCCCTGTCCCGACTTGTCGGGACTGCAGGGAGCTTCAATCTTTATATGTTTTGGGGTTCCACTTTTTGAAGGATCATGGTGTAGCTCAGCAAGCTGGAAGATTGAGAAGGCCGCAGGTTTATGGTATGCAAATAAAAGGTATTTAAAGCGTTTGGACCTGCCGTATCGATCGCAGAACATATCACGTGTTGGGTGGGGGTGCCGTCATGAGAGATTGTCATGGTAGTATGTCAACTGCATTCTTGTTGGGATGTTTCTACTTTTTCGTGGGCTTTTGCTCTTTTGGATACACCGGAGAAAGAAGTTTTCATATGTCAAACACGAACAAAGGGGGTGGCATAATGACTCTGACAGTTACATCCCGAGCATTTTCACATAACGGGGAGATTCCGCAACGTTATACGTGTGATGGTGAAGACATTTCACCTGCCTTGGAATGGTCAGGCCTGCCTGAAGGAACCAAGAGCGTTGTTCTTATTGTAGACGATCCCGATGCGCCTGACCCGGCCGCACCGAAGATGACGTGGGTGCACTGGGTACTCTACAATATCCCTTCGGATGCCGCCGGGTTGCGTGAAGCCATGCAGTCGCAAGACCTTCCTGCTGGAACAAAAGAAGGGCTTAACGACTGGAAACGCACTGGATATGGAGGACCCTGCCCACCAATAGGACGGCATCGTTACTTTCACAAGCTCTATGCTCTCGACGTTGTTCTTCCAGATTTAGGTAGGCCGACCAAGCAAGAACTTGAAAAAGCAATGGGAGAGCACATCCTGGCCAAGGCAGAGATTGTCGGAACCTATCAACGGTCCCGATAGGCAGTCGCGTGTCATGACCCTGTCATCCGAGGCACTGTTTGGTGACTAGACACCGCCACTTTTTGTGGTATTGTTTGTGAATTTTTACATGTGAATGCCCCGCTGCTCGCAGTGTGGTTGGATACGGGATTTGACCTTTTCCCTACTATCGGCGTAGCTGGTCGAAGCCGACGTGATGCCTTGCAGCGTGCTGAAGGGAGAGTTCAATGCGTGGACGCTCAAAACGTTTCAGGCTGCATGGTACAGCCCTCATGATACCCACCTCCTGATTTGATGATTACCCGGTTGAACATCGCCCATCACTTGACACCTGTCAAATTATGCTTATCTAGACATAAAGCGTGAGCGCCTATTTCCCGTGTCGATATATGGGTCAATGTAGGCTGTTCAACAATATAACTTGGCGCAGCGCCCGTCATGATGTGAACTTGAAGCGCTGGAAAGGAGGACACCATGGAACAACAAGAATTTTGCGATATGATGGGAATCGAGCTAGCTGGGTGGAAGGCTAAACTATACGATATTGTCCGTAAAATAGACAAGTTGGGAACCGGAGATAGGGGACAGGTTCTGTCCAATGTTCAAGATATGCATATGCTCGTCGAGGATATGGAGTCGAGAATTCGTCAGCTGGAAAAGGAATGCCCTACGGAGTGGCACCCCTATAAGAAAGCCCTTGATGAAGCACACGTGGACATGAGGGCTAAGTATGAAGAGACAATGGGGCATATAGGCAAGGCGGCTCCTGTTTCTATCCCAGGATAAAACTTCCTCCTCACATAACGAAGCACTGCGAAGGCGAGATGAGGATACGCATCTCGCCTTCGACTTTCCAGGGTCAGTCGTAACGGGTGTAAAGCCTGACGCATGATAACGTTTTCTCATATTTATGTATTAGAGACTCCACTGGAGACTTACGATGAGTGCTATGAGAGCACTATAGGAGAGCCCGAAAACCGGGTATTAGTTCTCGGGGGCGATTTTAGCTGCAACATATCAGCCAGTTACGTGGCCTTCCATGTGGTTTCTTTGGTTATGAGAAAGTCCTAAAGTTTTGCCTGTCACGTTACGATAAATCCAATAGGGGAAGACCAGGTGTGAATGAGGCAAACCTTCCGAAAGGATGGGACGCAAAGTCTCCGGCCCGGCGACGATGGGTAGCGGGACTGCCGCACTGCTAAGGAGATGGACGTTGAAACCCATTCTTTGGTGAGAAGGATGGGTTTTTTAGTTGAGATACTCAGCTACGCTGGATTTGAGATTGAGTTTCCCTGCAGTCTCGACAAGTAGGGACAGGGAATGCGCTCGCTGCTGCAGTTCAAAGCCAAGGGGTTCAAATGGAAAAGACCAAAGGCAGGGATGGGGAGTCTGGCGCGCGCTCTCGCTTTGCCCAACGCGTCATGAGGTTGTGGCGAAAATCCACGCAAAAAGATGAACGCCACTCGTCATGTATAGATAAAGATGGGAATAACGCGTGCCCTGATGATTGCCGATGTAAGCGAGCTCATCTCTGAGAACCATAGGGAGGAGACAAACGTGAAACAGTTGTTAGTATTTGTGTCGGCGCTCTGACTTGGTATTTAGTCCATGGAGATTTGGTGTGAGGACGGAATTATGAAAGCAAGAGTGCCAAAGAACATAAGCGTTTTGGAGTTCAGACATCCGGCTCCTCTAAAATTTTTTGAGCACTGTTCCAAGTGCGCACGTTTTGGCGATGATTGCCCTGATCTGACACTGGGCAAAGAGGTCCTTCAGGGCAAGAAAAAAGTTGCGTATGGGGATGACGTATCCCGGGAGAGCATTCACATGAGCGCCTTTAATTGTCTGGCACCGCTTTACTACATTGAACGCAGGCGAAGAAAATGTGCCTATGCAGGGAAGGGCTCTTATTGGCCCTATTGGATGGTAAAAGGATTCTGGATTACTCATGTAAAAAGATTATCGAACTTCCTTGGATGGGGTGTCGACAAAGGAAGGCCAAGAAAGTCGCATAAGCCTCTATGAAAGTGTTTTCTGGAAGATAATAATGCTGTCTTTTAATAGAATATCCTTTGGATTTCCTTGACACACAGCTACTTTGTTCGTTATCCTCGAGCGCAAAAAATCAACCCCATGGTCTGTTAGGTCAGAACCCGATAGGCTGTTGGTACAGAGGGAGCAGGATGAGAAAACTTTTTGCTGATAAAGACCACGTCTATCATTTGCAGGGTCACGCCATTTTGGAAAGTGAAGATGGCACCCATGAATACGTAGCGTGGGACTCCAAAGATGACAAACTGTCTTGGATTAGGGGAAAGGCGGTGATCGTAGAGGATGTCCTTTGTTTGACAAGCATAACATCTGAAGGCGAAGAGGAAAGCGTGGAAACCCCCTTGGAGCTAGAGTACGAACTCAACCAGCTTCCAAAGTGGGACGAGACCAAGTATTATTGTGTGGTCGTTGGAGGCGGACAGGCTGCCCTGATGAAGTATTGCGAAACAGGTGAACTTCTGGACGCAGGAAAAGACGAGTATAACGCCATGCAGGCAATGTTAAAGAAACACGGCGTGACATTGCAATAGATCAAACTGTGACCTGGCTTCATAGTTATGATTATTGTGAATGTCCTGGCCGACCAAAGACTGCCCGGTCTATCCAAAAAGTCCCGAGCCCATCGAATGCCCCCGCACAAGCCTGAATCCAAATCTTAATTGGTACTGTACACCGGTCTTCAAGAAAGTGGTTTAGCTGATGGATAGCTTGCTACATCTTGGACTTTGCCACCAAGCGTATTCCATGTGGTTTGCTGGAGGGAACCGCAAAAGGGAATTGGGTGCAAGCCTTTGGGTTCCGGGTTAATGGGATGAGAAGTGATTTCAAGACCTCTTTTCTCGCCGGTTTGGCCATTTTGATCCCGACAAAGTCGGGATAACCTCATGCCACTAAAATTGGAGCACGCAGTATCTCTTTTGGCGCAAGCTTCACTTTGTGTCAAGCTGTCAGGGGCAACCTTTGCGCTAAACTCTCCCGATAAATCGGGATCAAACAGTTACTATTTTCACGCTCCGTTTTGCAAAGAACTTGGTAGCAAAATAACCAGCAGTCGGCTGGCAATGCGGTTTTGAAAAGGCGTTGGGCAATAGTACTAAGGAAAGCGGAGGATTAGATGGAAAAGCCTATCGAAAATTACTGGAAGGGTCGTTTGGTATCTCTCAAGAAAGCATTGGAAGGGAATAACTTTGAGGTGTTTCTGGCAGATAACGCCGCCGAAGCAAAGGAAATTGTGGAGAAGCAGATCATTCCTAAGACCGGGGCAAAAAGCGTTTCTTGGGGCGGCTCCATGACGTTCACGACTACAGGGCTTTACGATGCGATCAAGAATAACCCAGGTCTGGAAACCTTAGATGTGTTCGACAAGGGTCTCTCCGATGACGAAAAGTTTGAACTGCGCAGACGAGCGCTTCTTGTTGACCTCTTTATTACAGGGACCAACGCAGTAACCGAAACAGGCAAGCTTATTAACCTGGATATGTATGGAAACCGGGTCGCTGCAGTCACATTTGGCCCAAAAAATGTGATAATTCTTGTGGGACGCAACAAGGTTGTCCCTGATGTCCAGGAGGCCATGTTCCGTATCAAAAACTATGTGGCTCCTATCAACGCCATGCGGTTAGACAAGAAGACACCTTGCGTGAAAACCTCCTACTGTGAGAATTGCAAGAGTTCAGACCGTATCTGCAACACATGGACCATTACAGAGAAATCTTTTCCTGAGGGAAGGGTGAAGGTTGTTTTGATCAACGAGGATATGGGATTGTAACGAAAGGCCGGAATGGGGTTCCTTTAGGCAAATATTCAGGTTCGGGCTGCAGATGATACCGGTTTCAACAGGGTATCCATACGTGATGACAAGCATACATCACGCAAAAGTTTTGATGTGTATGAATCGTGAGAAACAGATGGGCAAAATGAGCGTTTCGACCCGGGGCAATACAAGCCCCCATGGCGTTTTGCTTGCTTTTCGTGGTTCTTGTGATAATATATTAATGAAATAGAAAGACCCGAAAGATAACACCTGTATCCTACACAGACCGGGTCATCAAAAAGAAAACGGGAAGTCCAAGGCAACTGGGTGCTTTCGTGAAAGAAGCGAGCAAGCAAAGGAGGGCGCAAGAGGCACTCCAACAAAGAGAGGCTGAGCTGGACTTTAGGACCAGTCAACTCGAGGAAGCGGTCATCGCATTAGGGGTCTTACTGAGGCAAAGAGAGGACGATAAGAGAGAGCTTGAAGAAAGGGTGCTGCTCAACGTCAATCAACTCATCTTGCCGTATGTGGAGAAATTGAAGATGAGCCGTGTGGGTGGTAAACAGATGGCCTATTTAAGAATACTCGAGTCAAACCTTCAAGATATTGTATCATCCTTTGCATACCGATTGTCCTCAAGATACCAGAGCCTGACCCCTGCTGAAATCCAGATAGGACATCTTATAAAGATGGGAAAGACCACAAAAGAGATAGCAGAGCTGTTGAATTTGTCCCATAGAACAATCGAAACTCATAGGAGAAAAATCAGAACCAAACTCGGCATAAAGAACAGAAAGACAAGTTTGAGGACTCATCTTTTTTCCGTATAGCCCCATTGATTCTTCCTCCGCGTTTTGCTCCCCAAGAAGATAATCTTGCGATAACTTTTAGGAAAAGCCTCTTTGTAGCTATTATAGCGGTTGTCAGAATAACGTTCCGATAAGAATAGATGACAATTGAAAATACTATTTGGCTCACTAGTCGGTGTGCAATT
>JBFEUB010000180.1:0-7042 GCA_041547605.1 Desulfobacteria bacterium | reverse complement strand
TTGCCTCCTCGGCAAAGACCATGGCCTCGATCAGATCGTCAAGGACCTGTGCCCTGAGCGCCTCACGCTTTCTCACCGGTATCTTCTGTAAAACTGTCTCAAGATCTTCCGTCGTAATTGCTTCACCTCTAACCATGGCTACAACACTTGACTCCGACGTCTTTGCCTCGCCCTGATTTCCCACAGCCTCATCATTACAGCCTCCATTGACCAAGGCGACGCCAGCTACCCACAGAAAAAGCATCAATCTAACAAACAATGTCTTCAGCACTTGAGAAACCCCCTAATCAGTGAGCACAGACACACTCCGAGCCCTCTGTTTCATCCAGTCACAGCCATCGTCCATTCATTCTCGGGATACTCACCAGTTCATTGCTCTTTGGGTTTCGGTTTTCTCCACATCGAAACTTATGTATTATGCTTTAAAACTATGTATTTCCGGATGCTGTGCATTTTTTACTCTAGACCAGAGATGGCCGCAATTAGGAGAACTACGCATCTTGCCTCTTGAAACACCGGATTTTTCCAAGGGAATAATATCAACCGTGCCTGACAAGAAGGCCCACTGCAGCAATAAATCCCCTAAAAATCCTGAACAGTTATGGATGGCAGGTCCACAGAGCCATTTCAGACTGCTGCTCCGGCTTTTTGCTCATAAACTTGTGGGAGTATTTGTGATAAGAAGTATTATATGGGAGATATTTGACTAATCAGGAGAGGATCAGAAGGCCAGTAAAGGCACTTAAAGGCCGGGACATTTAGGTGAACAGGCTATTTTTAGCAAAAAACGGGTTTCTACAACATCACACGGATAGGTATATTTACCTACAAATGAGCTAAGTATATTTCCTGCTCCTGAATGTGAACGTTGGTATTGGTGGCGTCTTCCCAACTTCCTCCAAACGACCCGGGAAAGTATTTCGGTTAAAGGTGGTATCTGTAATACGCCGCGCACGTGCCTTCACTCGACACCATGCAGGGGCCAACAGGATTGTCCTGGGTACAAAGTTTTCGAAACAGCTTACAATCTATCGGTGTTGAGACCCCACGAAGGACTTCGCCGCACTTGCACCCGGGCGGCTCAGAAGAATCCGGCACGTCGACGTCGAATAGCGCGTCTGCATCAAAGGCCCGATAGGCTGCCCGCAGGGCAAGCCCACTTTTTGGAATCACTCCAAGGCCACGCCACGGGGCATCACAAGGCTCAAATACCCGAAACATGGTGTTCATTGCGTTTTGATTTCCTTCAGGTGAAACCGACCGTGTGTACTGGATTTCCACTTTGGCTTCCCCTGCCTCTATCTGACTGGCCAGCATATAGATGCCCTGCAAGATATCGAGGGGCTCAAAACCCACGACCACGCAAGGGGTTTTATACTGGGAGACTACCACTTCATAGGGTGCCGTACCAATGACTGTGCTCACATGCCCTGGGCAGATAAACCCGCTAACATCAAGCTCCCCGCCGGAAAGGAGGGCGTCCATGGCAGGTGGAAGGAGTTTATGAGAGGAAAGCACCAAAAAATTCTGTATTCCCTCGGCTTCGGCCGCCACCACGGCGGCTGCAATGGTGGGAGCAGTTGTTTCAAATCCTATCCCAAGAAATACCACCTTTTTGTCCGGGTTCTGTCTGGCCACTTCAAGGGCATCCATGGTAGAATAGACCATACGCACGTCCGCACCCAGACTTTTCTCATGCTTCAATGAAGACTCGGACCCGGGCACTCGAATCATGTCCCCAAAAGTGGTCACAATCACATCCGGGATTCGGGCTATTTTTATGGCTTTGTCAATATCACGGTTGGCCGTCACGCACACGGGACAACCGGGACCCGAGACCAATTCGATATGTTGAGGCAAAACCTTGCGGATACCGTTCTTGAATATAGCCACGGTGTGCGTGCCACAGATCTCCATGAACCGGGCCGGTTTTTTCGAAATACTCCTGATCCGGTCTGCTATTTTCAAAGCGAGTGAACTGTCCCTGTATTCACTCAGGTACTTCATCGATCACCCCCATCTCTTTCCAAAGTCCCAGTGTGATCTTGGCTTCCTCGGGGTCGATACGGTGGAGTGCAAACCCGGCATGTATGATTACGTAGTCCCCAAGCTCCGGCCTCTGGTCTATGACGTCGAGGCGGGCATCCTTGGTCACGCCTCCAAGTTCGGCCCGGATGTTGTCTCCGTCGATCTCAATAACTTTCATAGGGGCTGCCACGCACATGAATCAATTCCTCCTCAATAGGTGATGCCGTTCTCTGGTCGCGAATTTGCCTTTTTTTCAGCAGCTTTTTCGATGACAGACGACCTTTCGCTTGCCACCCTGCTTGATGACTCGTTGATCAACCAGTAAGACAGGCAAAAAATTACTATAATATCTATAATTAATTTTATAAGGACGAAATTGCAGGAAGTATGTATTTTCTTGTTGAAAACCGCTTATTTTCAGTCCGGAGAACTACTAACGCAAGTTTCGCACCCCTGAAGGAAGCCTGTAACGCGTATGCTGGGGATTTTCGTCCAAAACAGAATCATAGGTAGGTAAGGAATTTCGCTAAACGAAGGTCTACAGCCATTTCCAGAGACAACATATGCAAGGCTACTAAAGGCATTGGAGGCCGCAGTGAAGCGAATTTCCTTACCTGCCAAGTTCCGGTTAGTGTAAAAGCCGACAGTCATCATTGTCGCGTATTGAAGCAGATATTTCTCAATGCTTCTCGTCATTTCAAATAGTGAAGCCTCCCCGCCCTTCTGGGAAGGGCTTGCGGGGAGCATGCCGGTCAAAAAGGGTCCGAAACTTGCGTATTGATTCACCAGACGACACCGGTTCCAAAAGTTCACCTTTTGCAACTGATATCGTAAAGTTTCAGTAGACAGGACCAGGCATTTTAGGTTGTACCGCACCCAATTCGTTCGTAATGTAGTAAAACGAGACGTGCCCCTGCTGTTGACACCTCAGCATCCCCGTGCTACACCACAACACAAGTATGTGTGGGAGAATGTCGGCAACAAGGAAATATTTAAAAGACATGGACGGAGGAACTGTGAAGAGCATTTTAGTCTTGTTTTGTGGCCATCCGTATGCTTGTGACGATGGCTTTGGATATCATGTCTACCAGGTCTTGAAAGACATGGACCTCCCGGAAAATGTGGAATTGATGGAATGCGGTTATTCGGCTTCAGAATGTGTCTTCATGATTGATGGTAAGGACAAGATGATTGTCGTAGACGTGTTTAGGTCCAATAAGGCACCAGGAACTGTTCTGTACATGAAACCCGAAGAGCTAGAACTCACCGTGAACGGCGTGACAGACGTGCCAAAACTCCATCTCCTGGAAGTGCTGGACGAGGTGGCTATAAGCGGCAAGTGTCCCAAAACCATCTTTATCGGCGTTGTCCCCAAGGAACAGAACAAGGTGAGCCAAGAGCCAACTCCTGAAATCAAGGAGAAGATACCAGTTGTCGTAGAGATGATCATAGAAGAAATCAATAAGGACACTTGACCTGCCGTCTTCCTCCCAAACAAAAACCACCCTAATCTGGAATGCCGCCTGCCAAGGCTAGGCTGATTTCTTTAACCATGTCGAGCATATTCGGTCATCGCTAGCTTCCCGATATGGGTTTTATGAACAGGCCCTGTCCTGCAATTTCTGAATTAATATAGGAATCTGTTTTATGGATGAAGACGACCTTTACGGACGATTCATGACAGATAGGCTTCAGGCGGAGAAAACTCTCACCGCACTGAGAGAAGCAATCCACTGTTATCAATCAGGCCAACTATCTGAGGCTGAGGAAATCTGCGAAAGAATACTTGAGATTAATCCTGGGCAGGCCGATGCGTTACATTTATCAGGCCTCATTGCTTTCCAGATAGGCGACCAGGATAAAGCTGCTGCGCGGATCGGCCAAGCCATCGAAGAAGATCCTGGCAATGCCATGTACTACAACAACCTCGGCCTTGCCTTTGAGAAACGCCGACAATTAGAGCAGGCAATCTCCTGTTATCAGAAAGCGGTGCAGTTGGATCCGGGCTCTTTCGAAGCTTATACAAACATGGGCAATGCATTGAAAGCTCAGGGGAATTTCGAGGCAGGAATGCTTTGCTACAAAAAGGCTCTCGGGGTGAAACCAGACTGCGTAGAAGCCCTGCTCAATCTGGTTGACACGCAAAAACTGCGACGTTCTGACGCAAAGCACTACCTTCAACTGGCAGAGCAGATGGTTGAACAAGATTTGTCGGAGGACGACGCCATACTTGTCAACTTCGCCTTGGGAAAGCTTCATCATGATTTGGGTTCATTCGATGAAGCATTCAAACATTATCATTTAGCAAACAAGCTGAAGCGCAGGAAAGTCACGTTTAACATTCAGTCTCACAGAGATTATGTATCAAGAATCATCGAAACCTTTTCCTGCGATTTTTTTGCCGAAAGACAATCATGGGGAAGCGATTCTGACATGCCGATCTTCATTTTTGGCATGCCCAGATCTGGCACGACACTGGTCGAACAAATAATCGCAAGTCATCCATATGTATTTGGTGGAGGAGAACTACAGTTTTTTATACAGACAGAGCAAAAATTGTCTTCTATTATAGAAACGGATGTAAACTACCCTGAATGCGCTAGCTGGATTCATCCTGAAACAGCAAAGAACATCGGGGAGGTTTATGTGAAAAAAGCAAGTGAACTAACCGGGTTTTCAAAACACCACTCTCGAATAACTGATAAGAACCCTTTCAATTTCGTACACCTTGGTCTCATGTATCTGGTATTTCCCAGGGCCCACTTCATTCACTGTCAAAGACACCCACTGGACACTTGTTTATCTGTTTTTTCCCACAAGTTTACCACGGGGAATTATTTTGCCTATGATCTAAGAGACGTGGGTTCTTACTATCGCGAATATCAACGACTCATGGAGCATTGGCGAAAGGTACTGCCAGTGAGTATATGCGAACTGAAATACGAAGACCTTGTTCAGCATCAGGAGGAAATTTCCCGGGACGTGGTAGCGTTTTGCGGACTGAAATGGGATTCAAAGTGTCTTGATTTTCATCAGAATGAACGCCCGGTGTTTACGGGAAGTATCTGGCAGGTGCGACAACCGATGTATCGGACGTCATGTGGTCGCTGGCAGAATTACGACAAGTTCTTGGGACCTCTGAAAGAAGTCCTCGAGGATCTTATCTAGAGTATTGTCATAAATGTGCTCCGTTATCCGGGCGGCAGTAAGGCTGCAAACCTTTCAAAAACGTTTGCCACTGAAGAAAAAAGGGTTTAGCCACAGACACACGCAGACGGATGCGGACTGTTTTGTCCGGTCGACCTGACCGGACAAAAGCCTCCTTCGCTATCGCAAAAAGCGAATCTTTTTTGTACACGACACCCCTTCTGCTGACATGCCTGCCCCGTTAAATGCGCAGCCTATTCAACCGGGGTCGTCGCTACTATAGTGTGTGTAAGCCCGCGACAAAACCATGTATGTACTTCAAGCCCGCCAGGACCAGGCATTCCTCCGACCTCCGCAGCCTGAAACCTCGGCAAACGAACGAGGTCGGAAGCCATAGAGCCATGTCAATCGGAACTTGTTTCTGAAATGCACTCCAAGTGCCGCTGAGGCAAAACATAGGGAGGCGGAAGCGGTCACCGGACGTTGCCGGCGTCAATGGAAAGAAGCTATATGTGTGATTTTTTTTATTCGTATTTCAGATCTGATTTGAGAATCAGAGAAAAACCGGTTTCTAACGCGCTGACCATCCTTCTGTCCCCTGGGCCTACGAGCCCTCTATGACAATAGCATCATTTGCATCCAACCTGTCACGATCGCGAACGATGCTGCCATCTTCTGTTCTTAAGTCAACCCGCCACTTCACAACTGTCCACCCACTATTATCAGCGCATCCAGGCACTCTCTTCTGAAACGAAATCGCGTGTACACCCGCCCCAACATATTCAACGGCGGTCGCCCGCCTCTGGGTGTTCGTACAGTAAGGATACTGTGGAACTGCGACACCAGTGACTTCATATTGGGCCCCTGGAATTCCCCCGGTTATCTGGTAGTCTATGCTGAAAGTAACCAGATCACCGACGTAGAAATGAATGAAGTTAGCGCCAAAGCCGCCGGTGATAGAAGCCTGGATCAGTTGAATGTCAGGATCTGGGAAGACTCTGATAACCATATCGTCTGACACCGTGAACGCGCCGTCATTAACCTCTAATGTGAGAAGATGATCGCCCGAGGAGAAACTGGCAAGGGCATTCAGGTCGAGATAGGCCGCACCGTCTTGTCCTGCGGCTTGCCAGGCGGAAAGTTGGCTTGCTCCTTCGAGCCACCTGAAAGTTAAGGGATCACCATTCGGATCAGAAGCGGTGCCTTGCAGGACTGTGACAGCTTGGTCTGCGCTAACAATCTCGAGGTCAGCTCCAGCATCAGCAATCGGCTCACAAGCGTCTCCAATGCCGTTTCCATTGGAATCTGCCTGGTCTACATTCGGTGTGGCCGGGCAGTTGTCTACGTCCCCACATACACCATCTCCATCAACGTCGTTAACTGGATCATTGGGGCACACATCACAGGCATCGCCCTGGCCATCGCTATCGGCATCGGCCTGGTCTGGATTATATGTTTGAGGGCAGTTGTCTTCATCACCGCATACACCATCGCCATCAGCATTGTTGTGTGGATCATTGGGGCATATGTCACAGATGTCGCCAATACCATCATCGTCAGCATCCGCCTGATCTGGGTTGACGGTAACAGGACAGTTGTCTATGTCGCCGCATACATTATCTCCGTCGATATCGTTGTCCGGATCACTAGGGCACGCGTCACAGGCATCACCCGGGCCATCACCATCGGTATTTGCCTGGTCTGGATTCGGTACGTCAGGGCAGTTGTCCACATCTCCGCACACACCATCCCCATCCACATCATTACAAGTATCACAGGCGTCTCCCAGGCCGTCCGCATCGGCATCTGCCTGGTCTACATTCGGTGTGCCGGGGCAGTTGTCTACATCAGCACATAAGCCATCGCC
>JBFEUB010000179.1:0-7153 GCA_041547605.1 Desulfobacteria bacterium | reverse complement strand
CCGCAAATTCCAGCTGGACTCTTTGCAAAAAGTTGATGTCATCTATGTGTTGCAAAGACACGTGAAAAAGATCCTGATCCTGGATAAGGACCGATGTGGAGACAGGCACGGGGGAATCAGGCGCTTCATCTTGAATGACTTTACGAAGTTGTGGCTTCTTCTCAGCTAGGCTTCTTGGATTCAAGTGCTGATAGATTCCGATGGCCTCCTCAAACGGGAGGAAGCCCTTTTCAGCCAACCGAACATTTCTGAGCCTATACAGTTTCTCTTCGACTTCTGCAGGGAGTACTCCACCTAATCCCAGCAAGACATTATGAAATCTATTCAAGTCGTGGTCTGCAAGGCGTTCAAGGAACTCTCTTCCGGTTTGTTCATACTTGTCATTGTTGATCCGAATATAGAAGACGCCGTCGGGACTGAAATAGCCTTCGTCGAAGTCGGATGGCGATTCATCCTCTTGCCGTATTCTCACCTCAACATGCCTGGACAGATGAAGCGCAATAAGCTCAATTTGCTCGCGCAGGCCCCAGATCAAAAGCCTCTCCGGGTCTGCCTTGAGCAGAAGTCCCAGCCAGCGATTGACCGAATCAATCTCTAACCGGTCCTTTGTCCACAGCTCCAGGTCCAACAGATATTGCCACTGATCATTGGAAGCAAGGGACAGGATCGGAAGGGCGTCTTCGAGGCCGATCTCCTGAACCAGCCAGAACAGGTCCTCCTCGGCCAGCGACTGGACCAGCGTGACAGGTGCAGGTGATTCCAAAATCATCTTAAGAGCCTCCTTACCGGGGGCCCCCAAGAGATCCTTTTGGCTTATGACCGGCAGTCTTTGTTGTTTCTCAGATCGCTTTTTCACAGGAGGACTCTTCGTCGGTTAGCGGGTTAGGCTTCAGCGACCTCGATTCGTCTGGCATCTGACCAGAGGCCCTCAAGGTCATAAAATATACGTATTGGCTCAAAAAAGACGTGAATGACCACATCCCCATAATCCATGAGAACCCAATGGCCCTCCCGGCGGCCCTCAATGCCGAGCGGTTTGATCCCCTTTGCCTTGAGGTTCTCCTCGACGAATTCGGCGATGGCCGATACCTGACGGTGTGAACGGCCGCTGCATATAATAAACGTGTCAGCAAAGGAAGCGAGCCCGTGAAGATCAAGAACGACTACGTCAAAGGCTTTCATGCCCAAGACTGCATTGACATACGGGTCAACTCCTGGCTCATAAGGTCGTGTCATCGGTAAAGTCCATTTTCTGCGATAAAGTCTTCAACGGCGTGAGGGACAAGGAAACGGATGGACCGACCCAGCCTGATCCGCTCTCGAATCTCGCTGGCAGAAATATCTAGGTGCGTGACATTGAGACAAAAGATAGTATACCACTCTGGGTGGCTGTACTTGTTGGACGTTGGATCGTATTGGTATGCCTCCGATATATTTGTGTGGATAAAGGCTTCTATACTGCTCAACTCGGATCCGGGACGGGTCATCACAATGAAATGAGCCGTGTCAAAAAGCGCTTTATATGACTTCCAAGTGGTAATTTCCGAAAAGACATCCTGGCCGACGACGAAACGGATGTCACTCTCAGGACCGAACTGCTCCTGGAAATGCTGCAGTGTCTGGATTGTATAAGACGGACCAGGACGAGCTATTTCAACATCTGAAGCCTCAAGAAAAGGCTCTCTCCCGACCGCCAGGCGGACCATTTCAAGACGATCCTGAGCGTTAGCCACTTGGTCGGCTGTTTTGTGAGGGGGGGTTGCGGACGGGATCAACAACAGCTTGTCCAGGCTGAAAGCCTCCCAGACTTCTATTGCAGCCCTGAGATGGCCAAAATGGATAGGATTGAAGGTACCGCCAAAAAGGCCTAACCGCACAAATAAACCCTACATTTTATTAGTTTACCGCACAGGTGCATAGACCGCACAGTTTATGTCCTTCTCTCTTCCGCTGAGGGGCGCTAGGGTCCTCAAGCCGCCAGGCGCAAAACAAAAGAACGCATCCGCGGACTACTCCTCTGATTCTTACACAAATCTGACTATCCCGTCCTCCACAGCTGACGCATTCAGCTTCATAAACGATCTCAATCCAAGGTGAAACAATTTGAAACACGTCATATGAGGTGTCTTTGCCGTGAAGTGTTGCCTATGTTCGAACCTGTCCGTCTCCGAAAACGATGAATTTGGTGGTAGTTAACTCCTCCAGTCCCATGGGCCCGTACGAGTGGAGCTTGGATGTGCTGATCCCGATCTCAGCCCCCAGACCGAGTTCTCCCCCGTCATTGAACCGCGTTGAGGCGTTTACCAAGACTACAGATGCATCCACCTCTCGTAGAAAGCGGCGTGCACGGGCATAGTCTGAAGTCACGATCGCCTCGGTGTGGGCTGATCCATACTTTCCTATATGGTCCATGGCCTCCTCCATTGAGGAGACTACCTTTATTGCTAAAATCAAATCGAGATATTCCATCGGCCAATCTTCATCGGTCGCCGACTTGGCCTCCGGAACCATGTCGCAGGTCTTAGGACATCCCCGCAGCTCCACTTCGGCTTCTGTGAAGCGCTTGGCCATTTGGGGAAGAAATGACTCGGCTACAGCCTCGTGGACCAAAAGTGTTTCCATGGCATTGCAGACACCCGGTCGCTGCGCCTTGGCATTGAATGAGACATTCTCAGCCATACCAAGGTCTGCACCCTTATCCACATAAACATGGCACACGCCTTTATAGTGCTTGAGGACAGGAATCTTGGAATTTTCGGCCACAAAACGGATCAGTCCTTCACCCCCTCTCGGGATGATAAGATCAAGATATTCTTCTTGCGCAAGGAGCACGTTCACCGCGGCCCTATCCGGAACTGGAACCACTTGGGCGGCGGCTTCTGGTATGCCAGCTTCCCGAAGCGCCCCCTGAATAATCTGAGCCAAAACCGCATTTGAGTGGAATGCCTCAGATCCGCCACGCAAGATCACCGCGTTGCCGGCCTTGAGGCAAAGCCCGGCAGCGTCGATCGTGGCATTCGGTCTCGACTCATAGATCATTCCGATAACGCCAAGGGGAATGCGAACCCGACCCACCTGAAGACCATTGGGGCGTGGCCACATACCCGTAACCCTTCCCACCGGGTCGGGGAGCCTTGCCACGTCGCGCAGCCCCTGAGCCATCGACTCGATGACCGCATCACTGACCGTGAGCCGGTCAATCATCGCCTCTGAAAGCCCCTTTTCTCTCGCATCTTTCAGATCCTTCTCATTTTCTCCCTTGATTGTGGCGGCCTCATCCAAGAGCTTCTGGGCAATCCCTTCCAAGGCCTCGTCTTTTCCCTGCGTACCCAAACGAGCTACCATCTTCGCAGCTTCCTTTGCATCCCTAGCCATATCCACAATGGTTTGTTCTATTGACATATAGGACCCCCCTTGTCGTCTACCGTAATCACCAAGTTGTCTCTGTGTATCACCTCGTCGTAATGTTTATACCCTAATCGCTTCTGAATCTGGTCAGTCTTAAGGCCCATGAGTTGCCTAATGTCCGAGGCCGTATAGTTCACAAGCCCCTTGGCAAAATGAATCCCGTCCGGGTCCATGCAGCTGACCGCATCGCCTATGCCAAAGTCACCCTCAACATCCAGGATACCAATCGGTAGTAAGCTTCTGCCTTGTTTGTACATGGCTTTAGCTGCCCCCATATCCACCTTGATTGTACCCTTTGTTTTCAGAGTGAAACCAATCCAGCACTTCCGGCTCCCCATCTTTTCCCTTCTTGGGAGAAAAAGGGTTCCCACGTCCTTGCCCTCAAAGAGTCTTTTCAATACGTTCGCCTTGAGGCCGCTTGCAATGACCATAGGAATCCCGCTCGTGGTCACCTTTTTTGCAGTCTGGACCTTGCTTGCCATCCCACCCATGCCGAAAGCCCCGGGAATGTCAAGGGCGGCCTTCTCCGTGGCGCGGTCGATCCTTGATACCAGCGGTATAAGCAAAGCATCTTTGTGGCGCCCCGGGTCTTTTTCATAAAAGCCGTCGATATCGGTAAGGTTGATGAGTATCTGTGCGTCCATCAAATGGGTAATCATGGCCGCCAGATTGTCATTATCTCCGAATTTGAGTTCCTCCACAACCACGGTGTCATTTTCGTTGATAACGGGAACAATACTCCAGTCCAACAGAACGTTTATGGTGTTGCGGGCATTCAGATAACGCCTCCTGTTGCAAAGATCATCTCTGGTCAACAGGATTTGTGCCGCCTTTTTTTGACAATAAGCAAAGGATTTCTCATACTCTATCATCAGCCGGGGCTGTCCTATGGCCGCAACCGCTTGCTTGTGAGGGATGTCAGCCGGCCTCACGGCCATGTCCATCTTCTTCATGCCTGAGGCAATAGCTCCGGAACTCACAAGAATGACCTGATACCCTTGGTCCATGAGCGTAGAGATCTCTCGGGCCAAGCGTCTTATCACCCTGGTATTGAGGCCATCATCTTGGGTAAGCACCCCACTGCCAACCTTGACGACAACTCGCCTGACACGGCTAAAGAGGTTTTTTCGAATCTGAAAACGCTTCTCCCTGGTGGTCATGTGGCAACCTCGGTTTCCTCGTTCCTATCGTATTCAGCCTGCCTGGTCTCCTCCACAAGCTCGGCCAAATGGTCCTTTAGTGGCTCTAAGCCCTCGCCCTTGATAGCTGAAATGACCCATATGTCGGGATTCAGCGGCCCAAGGATGTTCCGGAGTTCTTCCGCCACGGCACGGGTACCCGGTTTGTCTGCCTTGTTCAATACAATCACCTGGGCTCTTTGGCCAAGAGATGGACTGAACTGCCTTAGTTCCTCATTCACCGTGCGATACGGACGCAGGGGGTCTTGCGTCGGAACGGTGGAAAGATCTATGAGATGAAGCAAAAACCGGCTTCTTTCCACATGCCTGAGAAACCTGGTTCCAAGACCAACCCCCTGGTGGGCACCTTCAATGAGTCCAGGGATATCCGCTATGACAAAAGGATCGCTTTCTTCAGAGCCAACCACGCCCAGGCCGGGTACTAATGTGGTAAAGGGGTAGTCAGCCACTTTGGGTCGAGCAGAGGAGAGCTTTGACACCAGGGTAGACTTGCCCGCATTGGGAAGTCCTATGATGCCGACATCGGCCAGGAGTTTCAGCTCGAGTTTCAAACAAAGGGTCTGACCCGGTTCACCTTGTTGGGCATATCTGGGGGCACGTCTGGTCGGAGACGCAAAATGCTGATTCCCGAGGCCTCCCCTACCACCACGAATCATCAAGAAAGATTCACCACACTTCACAAATTCCTTGAGCACACGCCCGGTTTCGCCCTCCTTGACGATAGTGCCGGGCGGGACGGAGATGATCAGGTCTTTGCCGCTCTTTCCTGACTGGTTTTTGCCTCTACCGTGTTGCCCGCGATCAGCTCTGAAATGTCTCTTGAAGTGGAAGTTATAAAGGGTGTGCATTCGGGATGTGGTTCGGATAAGTACGTTACCGCCTTTGCCGCCGTCTCCACCGTCCGGGCCCCCTTTTGCAACGTATTTCTCGCGCCTAAAGCTTACGCAGCCGTTGCCGCCATCGCCAGACTGGACAGTGATCAGGGCTTCATCAAGAAATTTCATATATCCCGCGTCACCCACGGGACGCTTCGACGGTCTCGGTTCTCCTTCGGGCTGTCACGCAGTAAGTACGATACGTATATGAAAGCTAAGGATCCGAGTGGGACCTCAGGCTGATACCGGATAGACGCTGACCTTTTTTCTGGATGATCCCATGCGTTCAAAGGTGACAACGCCATCGATTTTGGCAAAGAGTGTGTAGTCTTTTCCCACACCGACATTCCTGCCGGGGTGTATCTTCGTTCCAAGCTGCCGGACCAGTATATGACCCGCCGCAACCTTTTGTCCGCCGAAACGCTTCACACCACGCCTCTGCCCAGCGCTGTCACGGCCGTTTCGTGAACTCCCTCCTGCTTTCTTATGTGCCATGGCTAAGTTGCTCCTTGATGGCTTCGCTATGTTGTCTTAATGTTATCGATTTTGAGCGCCGTGTACTTCTGCCGATGGCCCTGCTTCCTCCGATAACGTTTCCGCCGTCTCTGCTTGAAAACGATGACCTTCTTCGCCTTTCCTTGTTCCACGATGTGACCTGTCACAGCCACATCGGCCAGTGTCGGCTGGCCGACCTTCACGGTCTTGCCATTGGAAAAGATAAGCACACGGTCAAAGGAAACGGACTCACCGATCTCACCTTGGATCTTTTCCACCCTTATGGTGTCTCCCTCCGAGACTTTGTATTGTTTGCCCCCGGTCGATATTACTGCGTACATGCGAGTAACCTTCCTAAATGAACCCATGGATGTAGGCTAAATTAACGTAACCTATTATTTTAACTAATTCTCCTCCCCTGTCAAGCTAATTCTTGTGCATTTCGTACATCTCATATTGCTCGAGGTGGAAATGTACATCAGGCCGAACAATAATCTTTTTGTTCAGGGTCGCCTCGAGGGAATCCACCAAAGAACTCTCCTCCCCCAGCAGCAGCTCAGCAATCTCGGGGTGCACCTTCAGTGTGACGTACGGGGCCATCATCTCGCCAGACTCCCTCAGCATATCATGATAAATATTGTAGCAAATCGTGCGCCGCGACTGGAGATAACCTTCCCCCTCACAGTAAAAACATGGTTCACAAAGCATGCGGTTTAGGGTTTCACGCGTGCGCTTTCGCGTCATTTCAATCAGCCCCAACTCAGAAATGGGAAGCACATGGGTCTTGCTCCGGTCTTTCTTGAGAGCTTCCTTGAGGGCATTGCAGACCCTTTCTCGATTTGATTTTTTCTCCATGTCTATAAAATCAATAATGATCTGGCCACCAATATCTCGGAGCCTGATCTGATACGCAATCTCCTTGACCGCTTCAAGGTTCGTTTTAAGAATAGTCTCCTCTAAATTTTGTCTTCCTACATACCGACCGGTGTTCACATCAATCGCCACAAAGGCTTCCGTATGCTCAATGACAATATATCCTCCGGACTTAAGCCACACCTTCTTCTTTAAGGCACGGGATATTTCCGATTCTAGGTTGTAGGCATCAAAAATTGGCTCGCTGTCCTCATACAGTTCGACGGACGTCTTGAGCTTTGGCATAAATGTATCCAGAAACTT
>JBFEUB010000178.1:0-7331 GCA_041547605.1 Desulfobacteria bacterium | reverse complement strand
TCCTGATCAAGCTGTGTGACCGGCTACACAATATGCGCACGCTTCAATTCCAAACCGAAAAGAAGCAGCTCAAAATAGCTCAGGAAACCGTTGACATATATGCTCCCCTTGCCAGTCGGCTGGGTATCCATTGGATGATGATAGAGCTTGAAGACATTGCATTCATGTACCTTTTTCCGCACCAGTACCGAGAGATTGCCAGTCACGTTACAAAGAAAAAGGAGGAACAACAAGAGTACATAAATACCGTAAGGAAAATAATAGAGACAAAGCTGGCGGAAGCCCATCTCCCGTGTGAGGTCCAGGGGCGCCACAAGCATCTGTATAGTATCTATCAGAAGATAATGAACCAGCGTGTCGATTTTGAGGAGGTGTATGACATTCTTGCCTTCCGTATTATCCTCGACACAGTGCCGCAGTGCTACCAGGCTATTGGTGTCATCCATTCAATATGGAAGCCCATACCCAAACGTTTCAAGGACTTTATTGGTATCCCCAAGCCGAATATGTATCAGTCCCTCCACACCACGGTGATCGGGCCTTTGGGGGAGCGTATGGAGGTTCAGATCCGAACCAGGAAGATGGACCATATCGCCTATGACGGCATTGCAGCCCACTGGCAGTACAAGGAAAAAGGCCACTTTGATGAAAAGACAGGGGCCGCTTTTGCCTGGCTCAGAAAGCTGGTTGAGGAACAAAAGGACATCAAGGACCCTGACGAATTCATGGAGAGCGTGCAGATCCAGCTTTTTCCTGATGAGGTTTATGTGTTCACACCCCGAGGAGACGTGTTGGCACTCCCAAGAGGATCCACGCCCGTGGATTTCGCCTACGCAATCCATACGGAGGTGGGGCACCAGTGTGCAGGGGCCAAGGTGGATGGCCGGATAGTCCCATTGAAATATGAACTCAAGACTGGCCAAAGGGTCGAAATAGTCACCTCGCCCAATCACCAGCCCAGCAAAGATTGGCTCAGCTTTGTCAAGACGGCCAAGGCCCGATCGAGGGTGCGTCAGCACATCAAGGCAAAGGAACGGAAGCAGAGCTTGGCACTGGGACGTGAGATGTGCGACAAAGTTTTGCGTAAGTACAATGCGACGCTAAATAAGTATTTAAAATCTGGCGAGATGGAAAAAGCAGCCCGCGAGCTTGGCTACAAAACCGTTGACGACCTGATTGCCGGCGTTGGATACGGCAAGGTAACCCCTTTACAGGTCGCCCGATACCTACTTCCAAGAGCTGAGGTAGAAGACGAAAAAGAGACCATCGTTACTAAAATCAAGGAGCGCATTCGTGGAAAGAAAGCCAAGTCGGGCATACTTGTAAAAGGGATGGATGATATACTGGTTCGCTTCGGCAAATGCTGCAATCCGCTACCCGGTGATCCTGTGGTTGGATATATCACCCGAGGTCAGGGGGTCACGGCTCACCGCACAAGTTGCCCCCATGCGCTCAATATGGATCCAGAGCGACGGATCGAATTGGAATGGTCGCCGGGGGCTGAAGAGGTGTACCCAGTGAGGATTCATGTCCTGTGTGAGGACAAGATGGGCCTTTTGGCCGGTATTACTGGGGCCATAAGCGAGGGAGAAGCCAACATCTTGGATGCCAGCGTTAAGACCCGGGCAGACCATCGGGCGGACTGTTATTTTACGATCGCTGTGTCAGGTGCCGACCATCTGGAAAACGTTATCAAATTGGTGAAAAGCGTCAAGCACGTTATAAAAGTGGCTCGCCTTGCGGCCTGACAGCCCTCGCTAAGTCGGTTTTTCCACCAACCCGGAGCGCAGACACCGCGTGCATACCCTGATCCGTTTCACCCGGCCATTTTGGACAGCACGAACCTGCTGCAGGTTAGGGTAAAAGCGTCGCTTCGTGACATTGTGAGCATGGCTCACATTGCTGCCGGTCATGGGTTTCTTTCCGCATATTTCACATACTTTTGCCATGTTCTCGCATTCCTTTGTATCAGAATCTTCTAAAGCCGTCTCTTGAGACAGACAGGCATTTGCATGTAGCACATAAAATAATGGGATGCAAACACTTAAGAATCCCCAACATAGTATGTGCCCGAAATAAGACAAAAGAAAACAGCGTCAGTCCGCCAGCTCAGAGGTATCTTCCGCTGTTCTCTCTATGGCCCCATAATCCTCCAGGCTCTTGTGTATCTCTGTGTGAGGTGCGTAGCGATTGACCAAATCCATGGTATTTCCCACATTCAGCTGGTCAAACAGGAAACCGAATTTTTCTTCCAAGTTCGCACGTATGGTACCCCGCACATCTTCTTGCAACTCCCAGAGTTCTGCTTTGAAAGGCCCAAGACCCTTCTTTCGGGTCTTATATATGAACTGCTCTTCTGTCTGGCCCTCTTTCTGCTCATTGACGTGTGCCCTCTTGATATGCTCATACATACGCTGCCGAAGCCCAGCTGGAAAGACTTCGTGGTCATACACGATATTCTGAAACCCCGTAGCCAGGTGCACCTCGGCTGCCTCGTTTTGCACAAACTGGTTGAACGCTTCATCAGGCAGGGTAGACGCCCCATGCTGGACGGCACCGGCCATGCCATAAACCTCACGACCCACTTTTGACAATTCCTTGATTACATTGAAATCGATCTTCACCTGGGCGAGGGTCCCGTCCGGAAGAGGGACACCCCCGTGGGAAGTGCCCGTTTGGATACTGATCTTTGAAAGCCCGGTCATTCCTTTGGGCAAGCTCCCATAGTAACCATCCATGAAGGCGCGCAATTCAGTCTCATCGCTGTTCTTTTCACCAATTTCACCAATCTCGCCACCAACAGAGACCGTGATTCCTTCAGGTTCCCGATCCCGAATGAATGCTGTCAGATTGGCACACACTTCATAGTTGTTTCGCTGCTGCTCATCCACTTTTGGAGGACTGAGGTCCACCAGGGTGGAGGTGTCGATGTCAATATTAAAAAAGCCGGCCCGGATGGACTCATCCACCAAGTCAGATACCGCCTGAACTTCGGCCTCAGGGTTGGCTGTGAACTTCTTGGCGTTCACCTGAAAATGGTCTCCTTGGACAAAAAGAGGCCCTCGGTACCCTTCCTTTATAGCGGCCGCCATTACGACACTGAAGTACTCAGCAGGTCGTTGGTCAGTGTAACCGATCTCAGAACGAGCAATCTCAAGGATCATCGCTCCGACTTTGCGGGCCAAAGCAGCCCTGAAGACAGCCCTTGCACTATCATAGGCCATGGCTCGCAGATTGATGGCAGGCACCGTGAAATTCAACGGGACTTCCCCTCGGCCTCGAGCGACATAGAGTTCATGAATGGATGCCGGGTAAATCCCCAGCGTCTGACCCAGCTCCCACAGGAGCCACCTCGCGGCTGTCTGCTTTTCAGAGTCTCCAAAGACCGCCTCCTTCGCCAGCGTGTCCGTAGCCGAACCACGCAGCTTCTCTTCATCCGTCACCAACACCTTTCCAGCATCTGATACAGTCACCGCACCTTCAAGTTTTGCCAGCAAGACTTCCAATGCTTTCGAACTCATCCGCCCCTCCCTTTGTGCATTTTCCCTTGTCGATCAAAAACAATACTGTAATCTTGGATTTCCATTGGCGATTTCAAATATCAACTCCCGGCAAAATAGGCAAGCCCTTGATCAAAGATCCTAATTTCTCACTTGTACCTTAAGGTAAAGGTCCCCCCGCCAACCTTCTGGTGCCCGCCGTCCCATCCCCTTCAGCCGAAGTGTCCGCCCTTCGGACAGACCGGGAGGTATGGTCAGGAAGAATGTCCTCTTCTTAAAGCCCTCAGCAATGTTGACCAGTTTGCGAGCCCCAAAAAGCGCTTCGCGTTCTGTGATTGCAATGACGCCATACATGTCCGGCCCCGGTCCGGATCCTGCAGGACGAATCACTTGCAGGCGCGGGGTGGTGCGCTTTTTGGTCAGAGCCCGCACCTTTCCTCTAACACCTGATGCCGGCAGCATCTCAAAAAGTTTCAAAAAGATGACGCCAAACACAAACCCGCCGATGTGAGCCCACCAGGCAATGCCCCCAGCCTGAGCAGAGGCGCCTGCGGCGCTCATAAACTGAAAGAGAAACCAGATCCCCAAGAAAAGAAATGCGGGCAGTTCAATGAACTGAAAAAAGAAAAAAATAGGCACCAGCGTCAGGACCTTTGCCCTGGGATAGAGGATGAAGTAAGCCCCCATAACACCGGCAATGGCACCGCTGGCACCAATGGTGGGTATCATAGACTGCCAGTTGAGCACGAGATGCGAGATTCCAGAGGCCAGTCCACACAGCAGGTAGAACATGAGATAGCGGAGGTGTCCAAGCCGATCCTCCACATTGTCACCAAAGATGTAAAGAGACCACATATTGCCCAGCAGATGAAGAAAACCCCCATGCAAAAACATAAACGTCAGAAATGAAAGGACCTGGTGTCCGGTGGTGAAGTAATCTGCAATCTGGGGAACAGAATATCTGGCAGGGACGAGTCCGTAAATCTTGATGAATCCATCGAGTCTTTCCCCTTGAGACAATTCTACAAAAAAAACCAGTACATTGACAGCAATGATACAACTGTTGACAATCGGATAGGTTTCCGACCGGATCGTATCGCGAATAGGTATCATGGGCTACTTTTCATCTATACATGGCGCTTTTCGCGATGAGCTGCTTTGTGCGTTTGCGCCTGCGGCTTGTGAAAAGGCCGTCTGCGACATACTCTCTGGTTCAGCCGCAGACACACCCAAACTCACACGGACTATTGTGGCGACGACTTGTCGCCACAATGGGTGTCGTGCCCTTCGGGCAACCACAAAATAGACCCGTTCTTTCGCCATAGCGAAGGTGGCTTTTGTCCGATCATGTCGACCGGACAAAACAATCTGTGTCCGTCCGCGTCTGTCTGCGGCCAAATATTATTTGTATGTGGCTAAACACAAGTACTTCAAGCCCATAGTGGCTGAAAACGGCTTTAACCTTACCACACATCCTCATCCAAATCCTCTGCTTCCCCGCTTACCAAAGACCACGGTTCAAGTATGTCTTCGGGAATCCCCTCAATAAATCGCGAAAGCCTGGAGAAGACTCTCCCCGTGCCCGCCTCGTAAATGTTGATTGGACACGTGAAGTAGAGATTCTCTTTTGCCCTCGTAGCCGCCACATACATCAGACGAAGCTCCTCCTCCATTTCTTCATCACTTCGCGCCGCATACGTCACCGGGAAACGTCCTTCTGAGACCCATATGATGATAACCGTATGCCACTCAAGCCCCTTGGCTGAATGAATCGTGGAAAGAACAAGTTTTTCATCCTCATAGTCTGCGGCCAGAATGTCATCTACACTGGCATTGGGAGGCTCAAGGGCCATGTCGGAAAGGAAGCTGTCAAGGCTTTGGTAACGCGCCATAATCGTCAACAGATGTTCCAAGTCTTTGAAACGCTTGGGATAATCGTCATATTTCTTCTTTAAGATCGGTTCATAATAACGCAGGAGACAAGCTCCCACATCGACTAACGAGAGACGACCCCCATCAACGCTCTCCAAAGCCTGCCTCAGTTTTTCAAAACCTCCAGCATAACGGGGCTTGGGCTTCACGCCTTCCAGACCCTTGAGACCTGCACCAGACCTCGCAACACCCTCAAATATTTCCTCTGCAGCCTTGGGTCCAACGTTTTCCAGCATGAGTAGAACGCGATGCCAGCTCACTGTATCCAAAGGATTTGCAAGGATCTTTAAGTGGGCAAGAAGGTCTTTGATATGAGCTGTTTCCATGAACTTGAATCCACCCACCTTTATAAAAGGAATGTTTCTCTGATTAAGCTCGATCTCCAGGTCAAAGGAATGATAGCTGGATCGAAATAGTACCGAAATTTCATTGAGGGGAATCCCTTCCTCGCGGAGTTCAAGGATCCGTTGACTCACAAACCGAGATTGCATGCCTTCATCTTCAGCGACCACCAAGGCTGGCAAGATACCGTCTTTCTTCTGAGTGAAGAGGACTTTGGTGTACTTTTCTCGCGCCCGGTCAATAATGACATTGGCAACGTTCAATATGGGCTCAGTGCTCCGGTAGTTCTCCTCCAGCTTAATGATCTTCGTACCTTGAAACATTGCGGGAAAATCCATGATGTTCCGAAAATTTGCCCCTCGGAAGGCATAGATACTTTGGGAATCGTCTCCCACGACCATAACGTTGTTGTGGGTGGCGGCAAGTAGCCTGACAATGTCAGCCTGAATCGTATTCGTGTCCTGGTATTCGTCCACCATGATGTAGCGATAGGTTTGAGAAAGGGTTTCCTGCACGTCCAGATTCTCCTCGAGCAGGATCCGAAGGTAGATCAGAAGGTCGTCGTAATCCATGAGGAGATTCTTCCGCTTATGGGCCTGGTAGGCCTCATTGAGGCGCACAAGATCCCGGATCTCCTTCAAAAAGTGGGGATAGTCTCCGAGGAGGACCTCCTCAATGGAAATCGCTTTGTTCACGGCCCTGCTATAAATGGTAGCAATGGTCTTTTTTCGCGGAAATCGTCGCCCTTTGAGATTCAGTCCCATCCTCGTGCGGAGAAGGTTGATCACGTCCTCTGAATCGGCCCGATCCAGGATGTTAAACCCTGATTCAAAGTCTAACTTTTCCGCATATCTTCGCAGGATCAAGTTGGCAAATGAGTGGAACGTTCCGCCAGCGACCCTTTCGCAACGATGGTCCAGAAGTGTCGCAGCTCTCCGCAGCATCTCTTGGGCTGCCTTGCGCGTAAAGGTCAGAAGGAGAATGGCTAGCGGCGGAACGCCTGCCTCAACCAGTCGAGCAACCCGGTACGTGAGGGTCCGAGTCTTTCCGCTTCCAGCCCCTGCAATGACCAGCAGGGGCCCTTGCAAGGTGGTTACAGCCTCGTATTGGGCAGAATTCAGGGCTTTCTTATAGGGAATAGAAAAGGTCTTCTCTGTAAGCCGGAGGGGTCCCTCTTTGATGATGTATCGTTTCATGATATTTGCAGGGGAGGTTACGCTCTGCTGTTGCCGGTGTTCTCAACAAGGGTTGCAAAGTCATTCTCCAGTAGAAATCGGGGTTCTGTGGGAAACATCACAACGCTTTTCTCAGTAACCCTTTGTGTCAGCTACCGGGCATGGGCACGGTATGTTTGAAAATGTGAAAACAATACTCCAGGGCCATCGCATGCTGAGGCTCCAGGTCCGCGAATTCGACACCGATACCTTCTGTGGTCACACGTATGATTCGGGCTTTTAGTCGTAAATGTTCGTTTTCGTGGGGAAGCTCGATGACAAGATGGACTTCATCTCCTTCTTTAAACTGAGAAGGGTCTTGCACCTGTATAAACAAACCGCT
>JBFEUB010000177.1:0-7379 GCA_041547605.1 Desulfobacteria bacterium | reverse complement strand
GTTTTTTTTGCATAGCTGACCGGCTCGCTCCCCGGACACACAGTGCTGCCGCAAGGCAGAACCCCCGTCCTTTAGGGCGGGGTCAAGGGGAGCTGTACAAGAATGTTGATCCTCCTTACTGCTAAAGTACGGAAAAAAGTTCGCCGTGAGAAAAATATAAGCTATTGATTAAATCGTATCCATAAAACGCTTCAATGACTCCTGCCAAGGCACGGGTTCGTAGCCGCTGCGCTGGGTGAAAAGGGTTGTATCAAGGACAGAGTATGCTGGCCGCTTGGCAGGGCGCTTGAATTCTTCGCTTGTGGTTGGCTGGACCTGGTTATTGAGTCCCTTTAGTCTGAGGATCTCTTTGGCGAATTCAAACCAGCTAATGCCCCCCTCTGTTCGATCTGTGAAATGATAAATTCCAAAATTACCTGAGTGGATCAATTTCATGACGCCTTCTGCCAGATTCACCGTCCACGTGGGTGACATGATCTGATCCTGTACCACCTTCAAAAGCTCTTTCTCTTTGACTAGGTGTAAAATCGTATACACAAAATTCTGGCCTTTTTTGCCATACAGCGAACTGGTGCGGATAAGATAGAAGCGGTCCAGGATGGACTGGACAAAGACCTCTCCCGCCCACTTGGATGCTCCGTAAACGCTGATCGGATTCGGTAGGTCGTCGGGCTGGTAAGGTCGCGTGCTATTGCCGTCAAACACATAGTCGGTGCTGAAATGACAAAGAACACTTCCGAATTCCTTACAGGCAAAAGCTATGTGTTGCACCCCGTTTCCATTGACACGAAACGCTGTCTCCCGATCCGTCTCGGCCTGATCCACCTGATTGTAAGCCGCGCAATTGATGACAAGGTCTGGTTTCACAGTGCCAATAACATCCAGAACACGCTTTTTGTCGGTGATGTCTACCTGATCTTGATCAAAGGGGAAGGTCGCATGCGCTTCTGTTAACGCTATGATCAAATCTCGAGCCAACATGCCCTTTGAGCCCAGAACAATAATCTTCATGATTCAGTCCAGAAGCCTTTGCTTTCATGCGTGAGCCTTTTTCTGAGGGGCCTCCACCACCAGCCATTTGCCTTATACCAGGCCACGGTTTCTTCGATCCCTTCTTGAAAACCGACGGCAGGCTTCCAGCCCAATTCATCCTTAATTTTTTGATTGTTCAAAGCATAGCGCAAGTCGTGGCCCGGACGGTCCGTAACAAACGTGAGATAAGATTCGTCTTTGTCAAACATAGCCAAGACTTCTCGAGCCACATCAATGTTTCGCTTTTCGGTTTCTCCGCCGACATTGTATGCTTCACCCGGCTTTCCCTGATGCAAAATCAAATCAACTGCGCGGCAAGCGTCCAGAACAAAGATCCAGTCCCGGACATTGAGACCCTCTCCATAAACCGGCACAGGTTGGTCTTCTATGAGGTTGGTAATCATGAGAGGGATGAATTTTTCAGGAAATTGATAGGGTCCATAGTTATTGGAGGGCCTAGCGATCACCGTTGGCAGCTCATAGGTCTCAAAATAAGCTCGCACCAGATGATCTGCAGCTGCCTTGGTAGCAGCGTATGGGGAGTTAGGACGAAAAGGGCTTTCTTCAGAAAAGAGGCCGTCTTCCTCGAGGGTTCCGTAGATTTCGTCTGTAGATATATGAACAAACCGGAAAAAAGGGTTCCTTGACAGGGTA
Source organism: Desulfobacteria bacterium (assembly GCA_041547605.1). Classification (GTDB taxonomy): domain Bacteria; phylum Desulfobacterota; class Desulfobacteria; order Desulfobacterales. Next base: position 5,693 of record JBFEUB010000177.1, on the reverse strand, counting down.
TCGATCCAGTATTGTCTGGCGCTATCGAGGAGTACTTGCGTGCCGACAATATTGGTTTGTACAAAAGCGCTTGCTTCTAATATGGATCGGTCCACGTGCGATTCTGCCGCAAAATGCACCACAGCCTGAATAAGGCTTTCGTCAAACAGAGAACGAACCAGGTGCCCATCTGTGATGTCCCCATGAACAAAACGATAGCTTGGATCATCGTTCAATGCCTTTAGATTGTCAGGGTTGCCAGAATAGGAGAGCTTGTCCAAGTTAATGAGTGCGAGCTCGCGATGGGCCTTTCGCATGTAGTGTATGAAGTTGGAGCCAATAAAACCGCAGCCGCCGGTTATCAGTAATGCTTTTTTCAACTGTTGACGCTCCTTTCCCATAAATCCGAAATCCGAATATCGAAATTGAAGCTCCCTGCAGTCCTGATGAATCGAGACAAGGAATGCGCTCGCTGTTGCAGTTCAAGGCCTTTGGCTGTGTTGTAGTAAAGCCCCCGCTATGCGGGTAGTCGTTTACTCAGGTCTGCGAGGAATTGACCAACTTCGCTGTTCGACTCTTTTCTAGAAGCTATCTCAAAAAAGTGGATCAGGGTTCAGGGCAAGGCGCGGGGCGGCGAAAAAGCACAGCATAGACGGTAGTATGTGAGCATTTGGAGCCGACTCGCAACGCCGCCATGGGGCGTCAGACGCATTTTTTAGATGGCTTCTATACTTCCACCACGTTGTTGTCTCCGATGAGGAGACGCAGTGCGCGGCTATGGTTTTTCGGATGGACCACCCTGGCTTCTCGGCCAATCAGGCTGTCCTCGAGCCTAGCTATATTTTCAATGTGACACCGGTCGAGGATGACCGAATGCTCGATAGCTGAATTAATGATGCGTGTGCCATGGCCGATCGTCGTATGAGGCCCGATGAAGGAATCTACGATTTCGCACTTCTTTCCAATAACAATAGGCCCCCGGAGCCTACTATTGATCACCTTGGCTGTCTTTTCGATCTGGACACGTCCTGTGATGTTGCTCTTACGGTCCACCTTGCCTTGTATGTGCCGTTTGATGTAGTCATCTAGCACAATTGTATTGGCTGCCAGGAAATCATCCTTTTTCCCCGTATCAAGCCACCAATCCTCAAGGATCTCTCCTCTTACTGATCCACCCGAGCGCATCAACTCCTGAATGGCATCCGTGATCTCAAGTTCTCCTCGAGCAGAAGGTTTGATCCGCTCAATAGCCTCGTGGATGCCGGGTGAAAAGAAATACACCCCCACCAGGGCAAGATTCGATGGCGGTTTCTTGGGTTTTTCAACAAGCTTTGTCACTTGTCCCCTCTTGTTCAATGCAGCGACGCCGAAAGCGCGGGGATTATCTACCGCTTTAAGAAATATGAGCGCGTCCAGGTGCTCTGAATGAAATGTTCCCATAAAGTCTTTTATCCCCTGTGCAAGGAGATTGTCACCCAGATACATCACAAAGGAAGAATTGCCCAAAAAAGGGCGAGCTACTTTGACTGCATGCGCCAAGCCCAGGGGCTCTTGTTGCAGGATATAGGTGGTTCGTACTCCCCAGCGGGTACCCTTGCCCACAAATTGACGCACGTCACTTTGCGTTTCCGGAGAAACTACGATACCCACATCCTTGATGCCTGCTTCTTGGATGTGACCAAACACATATCCCAAGATCGGCTTATTGGCCACGGGAACAAGCTGTTTGGGCATGGTATGGGTGAGAGGCCTGAGCCTGGTTCCCTTGCCACCGGATAATATTAGCGCCTTCATATAATCATATACCCCTTCCTTTGAGATAACCTCACATTCGGTTATCTAACAACTCCCAACCGCCCAGAATGCCTTGTCTTGGAGAAGACATCCAGGTCCAGGGACGCATTTCTTCCTTCAGAGAGCTGATGATACCCCATGGTAGCAATCATGGCCGCATTGTCGGTACAAAGTTCAGGGCCCGGGATGTACACAGCGATGCCAGCCTCGTCGGCCGCTTTGGTCATGAGCTCTCTAAGTCTGCGGTTTGAGGCCACACCGCCTACCAGTGCCAGGTGCTCACATGCCTTGGCCCTTGCAGCTGATATCCCCTTTTGAACCAGTACGTCAACCACCGCTTCTTGAAACGCGGCCGCAATATCGGGAAATGCGCTTGTTTTTTCCTTTTCAGCACTCACATAACGTGCCACAGCGGTCTTGATGCCGCTGAAGCTGAAATCAAACGCTGTCTTGTCAAGGAATACCCTTGGGAAGTGTATTTGTTCTGGATCTCCTTTCTGGGATAGCTCATCAATCATCTGACCCCCCGGGTATCCCAAACCAAGCACTTTTGCGACCTTGTCAAAAGCCTCACCTGCAGCATCGTCTCTTGTCTGGCCCATATGTTCAAAATCCATAGGCGCTTTGATATAATAAAGATTAGTATGACCTCCGGATGCAAGGAGTGCCACAAAAGGGAAGGGTGGAGGGTCATGTTGGAGGTAAATTGCTGCAATATGTCCGTGCACATGGTTGACTCCTGTCAGGGGGAAGCCCCTGGCATAGGCGAAGGCCTTGGCAAAGGAAACACCCACCAGGAGCGCTCCGACCAAGCCGGGCCCGCAGGTAACTGCAACACCATCGATGCTATTTGCATCAACGCCAGCCGTTGCCAGGGCCGTTTCGACTACAGGTACAATTTTTTCTATATGCTTTCGAGACGCCAGCTCCGGCACAACACCACCGTAAGGATGGTGGATCGCCACTTGGGACCAAACCACATTGGACAAGATGGTGTGTCCTTCAGAGGTCACGGCAGCGGCCGTCTCATCGCAAGAGGTTTCGATGCCTAGTACTAAGTTATACTGTTTTGTGTTCCGAATTTTGGTCATTTTTGGCTGCTAAGACATGCAATTACCTAAAGTGAACTAACGTGTCTAAATTTCCAAAACTTTAGGGATTCTGTCTCACTCTCCTTGTGTGTTGCACCGCACCAGTAAGCGTATTCTTCGAGGCGACTCGGCTGAACTCACCAAAGTCTTGCCGGGGATTAAGGAACACTTCAATAAGGACCTCCATAGCAGATGATTCTGTGTCGAGCAGCTGCAAGCAGGAAAACAAAGAAGCACAAAGTGCCACTGTTTGAGCCTCCATTCCCGCTCGGAGCAAGGGAATGCAAACAATCTAAGAACGGGAAGAATCTTTATACTTGAAGACTCCCTGTCCCGATTTATCGGGACCGCAGTTAGCTTCAAGCCGCTATTAGCGGAACGACGATCAACGACACTACCAATATTCACAACAGTCTGAAAAATCAAGGTATAAACGGAGCATCTGTTTTTTGCTTGACAAAAACCCGAAAACCGCCCATATGTCAATATTGTGGCGCCGCCTTTAACACATTGGAATTTCAAAGTATTATTTCAGCATTAGGCGTGTAGACCTGCGAAGCGAGTCCGCGGCATAGAGGATGGGAGAGGGTTCACAACTTGCAGTAGGGAGGAAGCATCATGAAAAGTGGAAGGCTTGGGATCAATGGCCTAGGGCGTATCGGCAAACTGTCCATCTGGCAACATGTGGGGCGAAAAGAATTCTCTGAGATCGTGGTGAATATCGGGCGTCCGGTAGGAAGAAGTCTTGAGGATATAGCCAGGTTTATTGAGAAGGATTCTACTTATGGTACCCTGCAAAATTATCTTTTTGGATACAAAGCAGGGCGCTTGATTGAAAATCTCGACGAAAAGACCGGCTCCATGGTGATGCACGGAGTTCGGGTGACGATCTTGCGTGAAGCACGTAACCCGAGAGATATTCCCTGGAAGTCGCACGGCGTGGATGTCGTGGTGGAATCGACGGGCAAGTTTCTCGACCCCACTGAACCTCCGGATGCACCAGGCGGGTCAGTTCGGAGTCATCTGACTGCTGGCGCACGTAAGGTGATTGTCTCAGCACCTTTCAAGAAGAAGGAAGGTCCATGGCCCGAGGACGCCATCACGACAGTCATGGGTATTAATGACCAAGAGTATAACTCAGCTACCCATCACATCGTATCAAACGCTTCCTGTACTACCAATTGTTTGGCCTACATGGTCAAACCCCTACTGGATCATTTCGGTTTGGATAGGCTCCTGACGGCCTCTATGGCCACGGTTCATGCAATTACAGGTTCCCAGCTTGTGCTGGATCGTGCACCCAAGGCTGGAGCCACTGATTTACGTCGAAACCGGAGTATCTTGAATAATATCATTTTGACCACAACAGGAGCGGCTAAAGCATTATCGCTGGTGATTCCCGAGATGAATGAGATCGGCTTTGTAGCGGAATCGGTCAGGATTCCCACCTCGACAGGGTCGCTCATCATCCTGGCCATCGATATTCAGGATGATGAGGCACAAGAAGCCACTGATCGGGACCTGATCAATCAGATCTATAAGGATGCTGCCCAAAAGGAGAAAAGGGGATATCTTCAGTATTCAGACGAACAGAATGTATCTGCAGACATCATCGGCCACCCCTTGGCCGCGGCTGTTATCGAAGGAACAGAGACCCAGACCCGAACAGCGAACATATTAATCGACCTGAAACGCCTTCCGGGTTATACAGATGAGGTGGGTGCCTGCCTTGCCCGAACAGTCATTGACGTTCCCGTGACAAAGGTGGTGGTATACGGATGGTACGATAATGAGATGGGTGGATATGTCCATACCCTGACAGACAGGACTGTTAGCATAGCTTCTATGTTGGATTCATAGAAAAAAACTGTCCAAAACACCCTCTCATGTTGGATTGGTAGGGCTCGACAGAGCGACCATTGTTGCCATATACGAGCGTGTTGTTCAAAAAGACTATTTAGCTCTTAATTTGCGGGTCGAACGGGATGATGGCTGCCAATGCATCGTCCCATTTTTTTAGTCTACGCTGGTCATTGCGGTGTGAGAATCCGTGGAAACCTATAATAACCTAAAAAATAAGATACTCGATATCAATCAGGACCTCCGTCAAATTGTCCGGAAAGCAGGCTCCATTGATGGCCTGTCCCGTCATCCCCTTGAGGCTTGGAAGGCGACCACAGGCCGAATTCATAGACAGCTGGTTGAGGAAATGATCCGTGTGGCAGTGGTGGGCTCTATCAAGTCAGGAAAAAGCACGTTGGTCAATGCCCTGTTTGAGGGGGATTATCTCAAGAGGGGTGCAGGGGTTGTGACCTCCATTGTCACCAAGGTACGACCTGGGAACGCTCTGAAGGCCGAGCTGAAGTTCAAGACCTGGGATGAGATCAATGCTGATATGAACCAGGCGCTCATCCTTTTTTCTGCCACAGACTCGGATGGTGACGGAGAGAGTTTCGACATTAACCGCAAAGAGGATCGGGATCAGTTGCAACAGGATCTTTCTAGCCTAAATACCGAGCAACTTATTTCCGATGATGCCCGTGATCCCAATAGCCTGCTCCTTACGGAATACCTGAGGGGATACGATCAGGTTGAGAGCCTTGTCTCCTTTGAACCGAGAACGCACATTCTTGAACAAGGAGAGTTCGACCGGCAAAAGGATTTTGTAGGGGATGAATCCTTGGCTGTGTATTTGAAGGATGTGCTCCTCACGCTCATTGCCCCTGAAGGGTTTGGCGAAAACCTTGAAATCGCAGATTGTCAGGGAAGCGATTCACCCAACCCTTTACATCTCGTTATGATACAGGACTATCTTATCCAAGCCCACCT
>JBFEUB010000176.1:0-7395 GCA_041547605.1 Desulfobacteria bacterium | reverse complement strand
CTCCTATGTGCAAAGTCAAGCCATAGGGCTAGTGGTATTTGGCAAGAACCCAACCAGTCTTCCCATTATTGATGCCTATATACCGGACGGACCTATCAAAGGTTTCTAACCAATATGATAAGTTTTTTGGCCTCTAGTTTTGAGACCTTATATGGCATTATCTAAGATTTGGCCTGATTTGTTATTACACATGCAATCGAAAGTCTGTAACGCGAGGCGGGGGTGAAGCGCTAGCAAAGTCCGGTCTTTATGCATGCAATTGTCAAGTAACTTCGGATTTCAATATGACAAGTGAGTATTCTTTTGAGTTACTTGTTTGTTGTTTATCATTTTTTTCTGATGACTGTGTTTTATCTGCAGAATCTATTTTGGGATATATAACTGAGTAGCTTAAACCTGAATGGCGTTTGCCGTAACGAGCTGGAACATCCTGGGTCCAATCGCTCGGGATCACAATTGGCAACAGCAAAACCGAAGCGAAAACAAGTCGTTTGAACCAGATACCACGTTTAAGCTCGGCCGGAGGCGTGCCAGAGGATGTAATGATAGTATCCTTTGTGTCCATTCTTTTCCGATAAAACCAAAACAGGAGGCACAAACCAACGACTGTCATTAGAATATTGAATTCTTGTCCTGCGGGAAGACCGAAAAAAGTTGTTCTGTATTCACGAAAAAGATCTATAAAGATTCTCAGGAAACCATACCACAGTAAGAAATGTGCTACTATGACTCCACGAGGAGGTCTTGTTCTTCTGACCATAAGCAGGAAAGGAATCAGTAACAGGTTCTTCATGCCATCGTAAAGAACGACTGGATGGCGGAATCCCTCTACATCGGGAAATTTGACCCCCCAGAAAACGTCAGTAACACTTCCAACAATTTGACCGTCTATGAAGTTCCCTATTCGACCGACGCCCATAATGTAAGCACCGGCAAATGCAAGTACATCGGCAATCTCAAAAAAGCTCCTTTTGTGCAGTCTGCAGAAGAGAATTATTCCAACGATGGCGCCAAGCAGGATTCCATGAGTTGACATTCCTCCCAGCCAAATGGCCGGGATGTCCCAGAGATGTGAACCATAATATTCCCACTCGTAAAAGACGACTTCAATCATGCGTCCCCCGAGGAGAACACAAATGGCTATGAAAATACTTAAATTATATACCTCATTCATATTCATGACCAGGGTCTCACGGTTTCTACGGAGCCAGAAGAAAACACCCAGGAATCCAAACGTATAGCTCAGTCCATACCACCAGAGGTAAAAACCTCCAATCTTTCCCAATATAGGGTCAATGTTATGAACAAATGGCCCAATCATTTAATCTCAGTTTCTCATTTTCGGCACTTAACGTCTCAAATCAGCGGCGTCTTTGACGCCCGCTGCATTTGCTTGTTAGCCATGTTTACAAACTGTGGGACGAAAAGTCGCGTCACGCATACCTTGCCGAAGTATGAAATATCTGGGGCTACCAGTTTTTCAAGCTAACTTCCGAAACTGTCGAAAAACCCTCAAAGCCATGATTCAGAGGCTTTTCGCAGTTAGTAAGTGGCTGATTTTGCTATAGGCGAGAATAGCTAAAATGCTCTATTTCGACTTTTTCGACAGTCTCTCCCGGTATCTTTATTTTTGGAAATGTCAAAACATGAAAACCATATCAAAACTGCACCTCTCTGTGCGAGAAACGGGATCTTGGTATGTAGCTCATGGCACCTTCTCGTTAGACGTTTTATTTTTTCTGAGCATCCATCAATGATTGTATTGCTTTTTTTACTGACTCTACCTGCTCTTTGAGTGTTTTGAGTGTATATGGTTCACTCGTAGTATAAGAAAATCCGTTAATTCTCCACCGCATGTAATTTCCAAGAAATCGTGAAGATATTGGGATTCTATTGAGATGTATATGGAACAAGTAGTCGGAGAATCTGGAATTCTCAACTTTCTCCGACTCATGTAATAGCTTTGAAGTACTAAGAACTACCTGAAACTCTTCAAGGTGATGAACATTGTCACTCTTATAATGATACTCAATCACCTCAAAATCTGGATTGCAACCTACCAGTTCTTCAAGCTTATCCTCCCATTTGTCAAAGAAGGTGGTTTGATAGCTAGGAGTAAAGACCTTATCTTTGTAATCACGTAAATCCACCCCCTGAGACAGCATTCCGCCAAACGTACGTGCCGTTTCTTCAGGCGAGATATCACGTGTAAGATCGCCTGCCAAAATAATCTCTATCAGGGAAAATATAGATATCACTATTGCCGCCACAGAAAGTGCCTTCGTAGGTCTTGTCTTCCCTTTGAAGTCTCTCTTAACGAAAAGAGAGTAGACGACATAAATGGAGAAGACTATCGAAACAATGCAGATTAAGAAGTACAATCTTCCCAATGCGTGAGTGAATTCAACTATCCTTAAGATTGTATCCTGAATGGGCAGTGTCATGACGGTCACTCATAGCCACAAAACCCCGCTCACATTCTCTGTGAAAAAGGGTCTCAGTATTCAGTTCATGGTTTTCTACCGATTTGGGGTTAATATGTGATCAGACAATAAACGTCAGTTTTTTGCCTTAAGATTGGACTCTTCAAATGCCTCCTCATTCTGGCCCTCTTCAAATCTAACCCAATAATGGTTCGCGTGGACAGCAACTGGAGGGATTAGCTTGCTAATTCGTCTTCTTTCAGTGACGGTCCCGGCCATGCCAAAACGGCTTCCTTCAAGAACCACCTTGACGCGATCTCCAATCTCCAACCTCAAAACAAAAAGGAGGCGGCATGCACTCTTGCTTCCCCTTCACCTCCGCCGACCAAACACCGCAACCTTCACAGACTCTAAGCTGAGCCTCTCCTTCCATATACCGCTCAAGAGCTTCCTCGTCAGATTGCCTCAAGAATCGATCCAATTCTTCATCTGTGGGGGGTCGTATCCCTGCGCCTGGATGCTTGCAATGCGGATTCTGGCACCTTCCGTTCATACACGTTAATCCTCTTTAGCAGTAAGACTCCACCTCTCCAAACGAGAAAAGGATCCCTGGTACTCAGTTCATAGCACGCTGTTAGTGCCTGCTGAGTGCCATTGAAAAGTATACATTTCTTCCCATTATCTGCAGTATCCACAAAACCAATATTATACATTTATATCATAATATTTTCTGCTTCACCAGCATTGGACAGTATATGGAAAAATCATGAATGTGGCCCGATTCATGATCAGCAGACAGCTACATCTACTGGCGTTCTCTTGGAAGGGCAATAATAGGATGGATCCATACTCAGGGTGCTCGAGGGCTCAGTTTGCTCTCGAGCTCGATCATAGCTTGTTGGCTCACGTTGAAGAGCTTCTGTTCTGGACGCTCGAGATCAGTAATCAGAAGCATGACCGCCGAAAAAGCAAGTACCATTACGAGATTGGCAGTTAAGCTGCGCGTACCCGTCAATCCGGCATGGTATCCCATCACTGCCATTGAAAGGATAGCCACAAAGTAAAGCGTAACCCAAATGCTTGCGGGAATACGGTTAAGCAAGCCCGCCGTCACTCGCTTCCCGTGCAGGTCGATGACATCGTTCAATGATTCTATGAAGAGCCCGCTGAGAATTGAGGAAGCGTTTTTATCTGCTAAAGCGACTGCCTGAGACCAGAGTAAGTCGTGCAATTCTTCCGATCTGGCAATTACTTGTTTTACCTGCTCCAAGCCAGCGCCCACTGCTCCTGCTCGGGCTTCCACATATTCGCGCAGAAGATTTTGAATCTCCGTGCGATAGGGTTCCGGAAGCAGCTGTGCCCGCAGATAGGCTGTCCCAATCGCGTTTGCCTCCTCAAGGACCAATGTCTTCCTGACATCGAAGCGAGAACCCGCCATGCTAAACGTGAACGCCATAAAGAAGGCAAGCAAGCCGAAGGACGCCCCCATAATTGAACCCACCTGCGACCTCTGCTTATCTTCCCTAAGCGAATGTCTGTACCTCCCCACACGGAAGCCTAACTCGGCTGCGAGCAGAAATACCAGCGCAGTGCAAACGAACAAGGCCCAGAGGGGGAATTGGTCAAGGGGGCGACTGTACATAAGCGAAGTTCTCTATCCGGTCAACACTTCCTCTCCGCATCGCCAATTCGGGAAGGCAAGATTTACGGCTTGTTAGCACAAAACTCTTTTGGTTGGCAAGTCGGATTGTGGGTGTTTACAATGCAGTCCCGACCTTCAGATCTAAGCAGAGTTTCCGGGTGCCAATGCATTTCAGCGGGTTTTACCCAAGTTACCGTCTGGAGGTCTTATACTGGAACATGGGCTCTCCTCTGCTTTATCTTTCCTGATGAGATACCACAAGTAACCAAGGCCGCGTGCCGGTAAAAAAACTGCTGGCATCGCTATTTCTCCAAAGAGTTTTGCGGCCTCCCGAAATGGGAGCTTTTGTACTTTTGGATTGCCAATTGGCCCTTTGATGTGTACAGGCGAGGTCGTACCCCTGAATCCTTTCTTCGGTTCCGGCACCAACCCTATCTCCATCGTTTCTGTACGGAGGTCGATAGACCCACCGCCCCTGGCATACATATTAGGTGTTTCCAGGTAGATCATTTCACTCTTTCCCATGCCTCCCTCAAAAACGAGCCGGAGGGCCATGCAGTGGAGATCCCTGTATTCTGCTCGTGAACGGACCGCGGTCAAGAGGTCTACAGCGTCTGCACCCATGAACTCGACAATCCGCTTAATCTGTCCTCTCTCGACCGCCATACCCAACTCTCCCTCAAGGGCTCTCGCTATTTCTCGAGGAGACTTGCCCGCACTCTTCAGGTCAACGACCAGATTGAGCTGACCGCTGAGGAAAGGTGATTCGTGAAAGTGGGCGATCAGGGCCCCCAGGTCAACGTCTTCTGCAGTGATTTTCAAGGCCGTCTCAGGGTTTGTGCCAATATTATCAATGGTGAAGTCAATGGAAGCCAGACCGCTTCTGTACGCGACCGTTGCAGGGGTGATCTGGAGCTTTCCATTATCCAGTGACATATCAAAACCCAGGTTTGTCAGAACGAAATCTTTTCCCGCTAACTTGTCCACGTCGACGCTTATGGCCAAATCGATTGCTTTCAGGGCGTGAAATGGCAGGGGCTCTTCCCCGAACAGGCGCTTGCCAGGTTGTGGCTCAGATTCTATTTCAGGAGGCAGATCCTTTGCTTGCTTCGGATACACACCGACGTCCGACAAATGAACGGTTGGTGCAACTATTTTTGCTGTAACACGGGGGCGCTCTTTGGTGAGAGAATGGCTGAGGGTAGTGCTGAACCGGGAGCCTCCCAAGCGAACCGTTCCTTTAAAAGAGGCTTTTTTCGTGTTGCCTGTAATTTGACCTTCGACCAAGGGGGCACCAAATGGCGGAACATCTATCCCCAGCAAGGATTCAAGAACAGATATATGGCTTGCGCCTGAAGCGATGTGGCCTTCAAGTTCATGCATCCCGTCTATTTCCTTGACCGTGCCGTCTGCCTCCAGATACAAGCGGTTGGGGCCTGTGGTTCCCACTTCAAGCTTATGGATGCGTATATGCTTCGGCGTGCCCGCAACCTTCAATTTCCCCTCAACCACATGGTTTCCCGGCGCTGAGCCTTCTAAGATCTTTATCACCCAGGGCTTGCTGCTCGTCTTGAATGATGCCTCCAAAACCCTCTGGTCGCCGCTCCGGAGCCCACTAGCCTGGCCCCGAATTTTTAGAAAGGCGTCCTCTTCTGTACCTGCATCAAATGCGAGCTCTTTAATGTCCAGTATATCCAGACGACCATCAGGATCAATGATGTGGGCCTTTAACTTCAAGGGCCGCAGATCAGGAAGGTCCAGATCAGCCGCTTCCGATACAGCAGCAAGGTTTGGAGCCGAAGCTGCGACCTCAGCATCAAGTCCGCCAAGGAAGACCGAGCCATCTTTCGTGACCAGATCAAACGACCCCGCACCTTTCAGCCAGAGGCTTTCCTGAGATCCTACAGTGAGTTGGATATTCTTGAAACCATAATTGCCTTCCTGTCCTATAAAGCGGAAACTTCCTTTCAGGGGCCCAATATCCAGAAAAGAGATCCCAAACAGGGATACAAAGGCTGGCGCCTTTTGTGCTTGGATCGAGCTGATGATGGCGATCTCAGAGACTCGCTCACCAGCAGAAAGGGGGATCTTGCCAACGCGTCCCTGACATTCTATAAACAGTACGTTTTCTTCACCCGCGGATATGGCGATGTCCTCTATAGAGAGGGCTTTACTCGTACCGGTAATCCTTGCTTCGACTTTTACGGGTCCTAAACGAGCTATCTCACTCTTTCCCAAAAATGGCGCTCCAGCGCCCACGCGGGGAGCGGTTACTTTCGTCATGAGGTCCAGATTGCTAATATGGTCTTGGGTGGCTTGGGGACGAACCGTCACACTTCCCGAAGATGTTATCAGCAGTCCGTGGTCATCTGAGCCATGCAGGCTGATATTATCCAAGTAATAATCACCTTTCCGGTGGTGTAAATTACCTTCAACTTTTACCAGAGACACCTGTGGCATGTTCGCTGTCAGAAACATCTTGAGAAGGTTTTTGTTCGAGCATGTGCCAGAGAAAGCAATATTCGACGCCTGCTCCCCAACCAGATCGGTTATGGATCCCTTTGCTGAAAATTCGAGTTGCGAATCGCCAGCGATGCTGAGATCCAAACTCGAAATGTCTGGCGCATCGATATCGCCAGTAACCAAGGCCTCAAATTTCAGGCGACCTATATTCGGAAACCCTGCCCAGAACAGACGCAGTGTGTTTGCCAGTTCAACATGTTCTCCAGATGCTCGGATTTTCAACCCTTGGCCGCGGATCGCATTATCCATGGTCCCGGATACAGCGAGGCGAAACCCTGCTACATCGGCCCTGATATCCACGGGATAAGGTTTCTCTCCCTTTAGCATGTCGGACAAGGATCCTAATTGGCCGTCGATGTTAAATTCTCTAGAATTTAGCGTCCCGTCGGCCTTGATATACAAGAGGCCTTCGTCACCCACATCGTTTAGGCTCAGGTTTGCCAGCAGCATTCGGACAACTTCGCTTTTGTGCTTATCTAACAAGGTTAAACGCACGTTGTGTAAGGTTACACTTTCAAGGACCGGGATGAGAACGTGGGAAGGCTTTTCTTCACGCCTTGAATCATCTGCTTCTGAGCGACCAACGATGGAGACTGTGGCATCATCGATCAACAGATGTCTGATCAAGACCGTTCCATATAACAAGGGCTTCAATGCAAACTTTATTTCAAAGCGGCCTATATCTGCAGTGGAAGGGGCAGGGTCTGAGATATGAGTAATTCGTATCTTCGATGCTGTAATAAGTGGCTCTGACGACAACTCAACTGCAAAAGGACCTTCGATGGCTACTTCTAATCCAGCAAAGTG
>JBFEUB010000175.1:0-7435 GCA_041547605.1 Desulfobacteria bacterium | reverse complement strand
ATGGCAATGGGGTGAACACCGTATTTTTTGACGAAAAACAGTGTATTTCGCAAATACCTACCCTGGTCTGAAAGGAGGCTATGTCATGGACCTTATTAGCAGGCAAAAGGTTAAAGGAGGTGATTTTAACGGCAATCTTACCTGGATGTCCCATTTGCCACAGCTTTCTACACAGGCATGAGGCGCGGGAAATCTTGAACCTAACGTGGGAAAAGGTAGATTTGAGGAACCGTGTGATTCGCCTTGAGGCTGAGGACACCAAAGACAGCGAAGCCCGGACTATTCCGGAAGGTTGGGTAAGCCTTTTAATGAAAAATCACGCCTGTAGCCGCTGTTTTATTGGACAGCAAGGGATTCTGGACTGTTGGGAAAAAGACAAAGAGAAAGGCCACAAGGTTCTCGTTTGGGTGTCCCTGAAAAGGAGGGAAGGTAAGGAGAACCCTATGGCCCTATTTGGGATAGGGGTCCGGGGTCGGGGTTCATTTGCTTCTCAAACATTTGTTTGGTGTGCAGAGAGAAAACTTTCCCGCTGACCCCGGGCTTGTCTTTTCGGATACAAACAAGCGGTTTGACTCTTTTGTAGGCGTTATCAAAAAACTGAACTACACGCCATACAGAGCAACCCTTATTTTTTGCAGATCAAATACTATTTTTTTGCAGAAATGATGCTGAACGGTACTGATGGAAACCCTATAGCGGTTGTCAGAATAACGTTCCGATAAGAATAGATGACAATTGAAAATACTATTTGGCTCACTTGTGGGTGTGCAATTTTAGGATTTTTGAATTCTCCTGGCTAAATCGCGCACGCAGTGGTTCTGTTCAGGCCGTCAGGCGCAACCGGAGCGCAACAACTCGGGCGGAGCCCTCAGACAGCTTGCAATTTTAAGCGCCAGTCACATTCAAAAATCTTCTCCAAAATTGCACAATGTCGTTCGCCAAATAATATTTTCAATCATCAACGACTTGCGAGCAAACGGAACATATTTTTGACAATCAGTCTAAAAGAGCCACCATGGTGAATAGATAACGGAACACTATTATGACAATCACTCTATCTGTTGGCTGCTGAGCTGCTGGGGGAGAGGTAGAGAATAGAAACCGGTTAAAATCAGTCCGCTTCGCATAGGCCGCTGCAGTGGACTATCGCTTCGGATTACTACACCGACCCTAAAAGATACTCGGGCTTGACGCGGCTCATGGCGCGAAAGATGTTCCCTTTTATCTTATTATTTTTTTGGTACAAGCTGTTGAGCATCTTCTTGATCTCATGCCGCTTTGAGATTCTTGCGGTGGGACAGGGGTTCTCCACCTGCGGGAATGCGTGATCTTCTGCGAACCGGTTTATGGTTGACTCCTCCAAGAAGGCGAGCGGCCTGATGACCGTCAGCTTTCCATTGAAAAAAGGCTGGTATGGCACCATGGTGCTGATTTCGCCGCTGTAACATATGTTCAAAAACAGGGTTTCTATGATATCGTCCATGTGGTGGCCGAATGCCAGCTTCCGGCACCCAAGTTCGTGAGCCAACTCAAAGAGGCGTTTTCTTCGAAGTCGCGAGCACAGAAAACACGGGTTTTCGCGGTTTTCTTCGCTGTGGGCGCGTCTTCCATAGTCGGTGTGCTCAACGTGAAAGCTGTAGCCCATCTTGTTGCAGTAATCTTGAATAAGGTGAGCGGGGTCTCCTTCAAAACCAAGATCTATGTATACAGCAAGAAGGGCGTAATTGATCGGAATACGCGATAGGCGCTCTTGAAGGGCCCACATCAAGGTGAGGCTGTCTTTTCCGCCAGACAGGGCTACCGCAATGCGGTCCCTGTCTGATATCATCCCGTACTGGTGTATCGCCCGGCCGACAGCCCGCGACACAGCTTTGTCCCTGTACAGAGGCATCCGGCCCCTTTATTCTGTACCTGATGTACCTGAGTCTTCAGATTCTTCATCTTCGTTGACATGGATTTTCCCAGCCGCAATTTCTCGTAGAGCGATGACAACATCCTCGTTCTTCGGCGAGCTCACCAAATACTGAGCACCCTCCCGCATTTGCCGCACACGTTTTGCCGCGATGTGAACCAACGAGTAGCGGTTCGGGACCCGCACCAAGCAATCTTCTGCAGTTACACGAGCCATAGGTTAACCTCCTAAAATGCAAGTCGAATAGTCGATAGATCCCCGGTTTCTGTTACCCGTAATTGAAGTCGCAGCTCTCCTGCGCCCTCGGCCTCACCGGGGAAGAAAATGAATCCATGAGCAATGCTACCGGGAGCGATTGCTTTATTCTCCAGAGACTTTACCCTCAAATCTTGAGCAATTTCAGCCCGCGCCTCCCGACCAGAAGCGGCGGCGTGGGCCCCGCCGGCCGTGGCACCAATCGCGCCACCCAGGGCTGCTCCTTTTCCAGCGGCTGAGAGGACGTTTTCGCCTGCCACGATCCCTATAGCGGCTCCCAGCAATGCACCTGCCGCACCGGTCAGCAGCCCGGTCTTGGCACCCTCTTTTCCCATGCGCGCCATCTCGGATTTCTCGGCTACCCGATCATAGGCCAGGCTGGAGTCGAGGATCGACCATAGATTCCCCTCTCCGTCAATCAAGAAGGTCTGCGAAGGCTCGATCTGGAGAGAGTGGTCGCCTGTGTTATCAAAGATGACCTGCACAGGGTAAAGCCCTGCGCTCCGGATATCGAACCCAAAAGCCTCCTTGGCTTCTTTGGTATCGTCATAGGCCCTTGCCGCCACAGTCGCGCCAGCCACCTCGGTGGCGTTCGGATAGGCAGCAGGCATCTTGAAAGAGACCGGCTGCCTCTTGTAGGTGGTACAGGCCACTGCAAGGGTAAGAATCATGATGACGAAGACACATGATTTATTACGCATCATAATAAGCCCCCTTCTATATGACCAGTTGATCGATTCAAAGAGGCCAAAGACCGCCTTTCGCTGTTCGGGGAAACCAGTTTTAAGCGGTTTGTTCTCACGATGCCAGTATTTCAACCAACTCATAGCGCCGTTGCCCTCCGGGCGCTTGCACAACAATCTCGTCGCCAACTTCTTTCCCGATCATAGCCTTTCCGAGCGGTGACGATACCGATATGCGTCCTTGACTCACATCCGATTCATCCGGTCCTACGAGTTGATACCGAACGGCTTGTTCTGTCGTCAAGTTTTCAAGGACAACCGTGCATCCAAACATGACCCGGTCCGTCTTCACTGTCCTTGGATCTATGACGTCGGCGCACGCGATCTTGTATTCAAGCTCTTTGATCTTTCCTTCAATGAACGCCTGCCGTTCTTTGGCCGCCTCGAATTCTGCATTTTCTGTGATGTCCCCATGGGCTCGGGCTTCCTGGATAGCCCTTATCACCTTCTGTCTTTCAACTTCTTTGAGTTGTCTCACTTGTTCTTTGAGGGCTCCATGGCCCGCGGGCGTAATGGGTATACGTTCCACAATTTCACTCCTTGTTTGTCATCTCAAATTTCGCAAGTTCATTGAAAATCCGCAAGGCATAAGAGGTAAGGGTAAGCGCTGAACGTAGGTCTACAGCCATTTCCACTAACAGTAACCGCATACCGTGCGAAGGCATGGGGGCCGGAGAGAAGCTGTTACCCTTACCTCACAGCGGAACCCTCACTTACCCAGGTAATCGTTTGCCAGAATCTCAGCGATTTGGACGGCATTGGTCGCCGCACCCTTGCGTATGTTGTCCGACACCACCCACAGATTGATCCCATTCGGGACAGAGTCATCTGCCCTGATACGCCCCACTAAGGTATCATCCCGACCTGCCGCATCAATCGGCATAGGATAAAGATTCTTTGATGGATCGTCCACAACGGTCACTCCTGGTGCGTCTTCGAGCAGGGTCCGCACCTCATCCGGGGTGATAGGGTCTCGGGTTTCCACATTAATGGACTCTGAGTGACTGAAAAAGACCGGCACGCGGATAGTCGTGGCAGTCATGCCAATGGACTCATCTTCCAGAATCTTTCGCGTTTCGTTGACCATCTTCATCTCTTCCTTGGTATATCCATTCTCAAGGAAGACATCAATATGGGGGAGACAGTTGAACGCGATGCGGTGCGGGTAGACTTTTCTTTGGGGTTCAAGGAAATTTAGCATGGCCTTTGTCTGATCGTATAGTTCGTCTATCGCCTTCTTGCCTGTCCCCGAGACAGCCTGGTAGGTAGAAACCACAACACGCTTGATCCCCGCCTTCCTGTGAATGGGGGCCAAGGCCACGACCATCTGGATCGTGGAGCAATTCGGATTTGCAATGATTCCCTTATTCGGATACTGGCCTACAGCAACAGGGTTCACCTCAGGGACGACTAGGGGTACGTCAGGGTCCATGCGCCAAGCCGCAGAATTGTCAACGACCACACATCCGTCCCTGGCTGCAACTGGGGCATACTTCTGGCTGGTTGCACCACCAGCCGAAAAGATACCGATGTCAACCCCACTGAAAGATTCTTCGGTCAACTCCTCAACCGGAATCTCCTCACCCTTAAACCGGAGTTTCCTGCCCGCAGACCTGGCTGTTGCCAGCAATTTGAGGTTTTTTATCGGAAAATCCCTCTCTTCCAGGCACGCTATCATCTGGTTTCCGACAGCACCGGTGGCCCCAGCCACTGCTACGTTAAAAAGTTTATTCATTCTTTTCCTCCCTGTCGCCGAATGATGGAAGTGCGAGATGAATGGATATCAACATCCGGCATCAGCCAGCTGACGATTCTATGAAGTCAACAATCAGGTCCCCGACATCTGACGTAGAATGTCCCATCTTACCGGCTCTCACGCCTTTTAAGTCCTTCTCAAGGACCTTCATCACGGCCATCTCGATCATTTGTGCCGCCTCAGTTTCCCCAAGGGTGTCAAGCATAAGCTGTGCAGCCAGGATGGCCGCGATTGGGTTCACCGAGTTTTGCCCCGCATATTTTGGCGCCGAACCACTGATGGGCTCAAACATGGAGATCCCTTCCGGATTGATATTGGCTCCGGCCGCCATCCCCATGCCGCCCTGGAGAACGGCACCGAGGTCGGTAATAATATCACCGAACATGTTATCGGTCACAATGACGTCGAACCTTTCAGGGTTCATCATCATCCACATACACAAAGCATCGACATGGGCGTAGTCGGTCTCGATATCTGGATAGTCCAGAGCAACCTCCTTCAAGGTGCGTTCCCACAGATCAAACGCATAGGTCAGGACATTGGTCTTTCCACATAGCGTTAACTTCTTGGCCTGATTGCGCCGTCTGCAAAGGTCAAAGGCATATCGGATGCAGCGTTCTACCCCCGTTCTGGTGCTGATCGATTCTTGTACGGCCACTTCATGTGGCGTACCGCGCTTGAGCCATCCCCCTGCTCCTGCATACAGACCTTCCGTATTTTCTCGGACGACTACGAAATCGATGTCCTCAGGTCCCTTGTCCTTCAAAGGAATCTCCACACCAGGGTATAGCTTCACAGGGCGCAGGTTAATGTACTGATCCAGCTCAAACCGGAGCTTCAAAAGAATACCCTTCTCCAGCAGGCCAGGCGGCACATCCGGATGACCCACAGCCCCAAGATAGATGGCATGGTGAGCCTTTATCGACTCAAACACCTCATCAGAAAGGATCTCTCCTGTCTTCTTGTAGTGCTCGCCACCCAGGTCATAACGATGACAAGAAGTCTGAAAGCCATACTTACGGGAGGCTGCTTCAACGACCTTGATCCCCTCGGCGATAACCTCGGGGCCGGTCCCATCACCAGGAATCACGGCTATGTCATATTGCTTCTTTTTCATCGATCTAAGGCCGCCTTTTGTTTAATACGTACGACATGAGTCCGCCAGCCTGAATCAGCTTTTGCATAAAAGGCGGTATCGGATTTGCAGAAAACCGCTTTCCGTTGGTATGGTCCACAATCTCACCCGTATCTTGGTTTACGGAGATCCGGTCTCCCTCCTGAATCCCTTGGAACACTCCAGAGGACTCAAAAATCGCGAGACCCATGTTAAAAGCATTCCTGAAGAATATGCGGGCAAAGCCCTCCGCGATGACACAAGAAATGCCAGCCCCTTTTATTGCCATAGGGGCGTGCTCCCGCGAGGAACCGCACCCGAAATTCTTCCCAGCGACAATGATATCCCCCGGCTGCACCTTTTCAGGAAACGCGGGGTCCACCCCTTCCATGCAATGCCTGGCTAGTTCTTTTATGTCATTGGTCACCAGGTATGTGGCAGGGATGATCACATCCGTGTCGACATTATGCCCAAACTTCCAGACGGTCCCTTCTATTTTCATGCTTACCTTGTTTGATTTTTTCTTTGCCTTCAAGGGATACAAGCACGAGAAGTGCGGTGTCGAGTCGTGAAAACTTACTACGTCCAACCACTCGACTACTCAACCACTCCATCGTTACCTTGACCGCATTTGAGACCCCGCCACGTGCCATCCATCACAGCTCCTCTGGACTCCCAATGCGTCCAAGTACAGCGGATGCGGCTGCCACAGCGGGGTTGGCAAGATAAACCTCGCTGGAGGTGTGCCCCATGCGGCCCACAAAGTTGCGGTTGGTCGTTGCCACGGCCCGTTCCCCCGGCCCCAGAATTCCCATAAAACCTCCTAGACACGGGCCACACGTGGGGGGACTCACAATGGCCTTGGCTGAGAGAAAGATTTCCAAAAGGCCCTCGGCCATTGCTTGGCGGTACACGGTAGGCGTTGCAGGTACAACAATAAGACGAATATCCTTGTCAACCGTGTGGCCGTTCAAGACACTGGCTGCCAGGCGCAGGTCTTCAATTCGGCCGTTTGTACAAGACCCTATTACTGCCTGTTGGATAGGAATCGTTCCCACCTCTGAGATACCCCGGGTGTTTTCGGGGAGATAGGGGAATGCCACCTGGGGCTCGATACCAGAGACATCATATGTCTTTGACTCTACATACCGAGCATCAGGATCACTCGTGTAGCACTCAAAGGGGCGTTTTGCACGAGGCCTTATGTAATCGAGTGTCGCTTCATCTGGAGATATGATGCCACATTTGGCTCCGGCTTCAACGGCCATGTTGGCCATGGTCATACGATCGGCAACGGGCAGGTGGCTGATCACATCCCCTGTGAATTCCATGACCTTGTATGTGGCGCCGTCTACCCCAATGTCGCCAATGGTGTAAAGGATCAAATCCTTTCCAGTCACCCACTTCCCGAGCTCCCCGCGATATGTGAGCTTGATCGATTCCGGAACCTTAAACCAGGCCTCGCCCGTAATCATGGCCGCAGCAATGTCTGTACTTCCGACGCCTGTGGCAAAGGCTCCCAAGGCTCCATACGTGCAGGTGTGACTGTCAGCTCCAATCACCACTTCGCCCGGCAGTACCAAACCTTGTTCCGGCAGGAGCGCATGCTCGATCCCCATTTCACCCAGTTCAAAGAAATGCTTGATATGATATTT
>JBFEUB010000174.1:0-7464 GCA_041547605.1 Desulfobacteria bacterium | reverse complement strand
TGCCTATGGAGCCAACCTACGAACAAATAATTATTTCACAGCTTCCTTCAAAGCCTTTCCTGCAACAAACTTTGGCACCTTACTCGCCGCAATATCGATTTCTTCTCCTGTCTGAGGATTTCTGCCTTTACGAGCCTTCCTGTCAGCCACCTTAAATGTGCCGAATCCAACCAATGATACAGAGTCTCCTTTCCTCAACGCCTTGGCAATAGTTGAAAGAACACAATCGACGGCCGCCTGAGCCTCCTTTGTGGTTCTCACGACTTTAGAAACCTCGTTTACTAAATCTCCTTTGTTCATGTTTTTCCCCCCTTTCCCAAGGAAATTTGAAGGTAAGATTGTGGTTACCCCCTATCAAGAGTTTAGACAGTAAACTTTCAATGTGTTTTTCGTTACGTATTCACCACCGAATAGGGTCAAAAGATGACGGATACAGATCCCTAGAATCCTATATTGACCTGTTCCGTTTTCCCAACTTTCCCTATTCCAATATGTCTTCTTCCTCAATCAAGAGATCTTCCTCTTCAGTGAGTATTTCTTCCTCTTAAAAGCGTTTATCCCTGGACAGTTGTGTGCTAACTCGCTTAGATGGTTCTTGTTTAACCTTTTTCTGTTTAACTCTTCTCTCTTAACCCTTTAGCCTATACAGTTTGTGGGTGCCACACTCGACATTGTTGTCCTTTCCGTAACAGGCCACATAGTGGCAACTATTGTCCGGGGCCTTCAACAAATTCAGGGAACAGCCGTCATAACGCAGGTGATCCTCAGACGGGTCGCCTGGATAAGCCATCCCCTCCTGCTTATAGCTGTGTAATGAGTCCGGCATCAGGTAAGGACATTCTCTCCAGTTCCAATGATTCATGACTACCTACCTTCCCTCAGATCGTTGAGAAGAACACCACTTTGAGGTTCTTCATTGGTTGACCCGCTTCTCACAGTTTTCAAGAATCATTCCACGGTCGCAGCTCGTCATCTGCACTACCGTAAGTACAACCTTGTTGGAAGAATATCGGAACTCGACAGAACAAACAACAGGAAAAATGGGTGCCTTACTTTGAGCCGCAGCCTTCTACGCCACCTTACTCCACCAAGGTGTGGGGGCACAAAAAGGGACGCGGGCAAAAACCAGTGAAAGCGGGTTCAGTTTAAGCAGACGAAAGAAGATCGTCGTGTTTTGCAGGTGAAACTGCTTTACCACTATAGATGGCAGTTGGTATCCATGGTCGAGAACGAAAGCTTGCTGCCCATAACCTTGATTCCTCGATGCCAAGAATTTTGTGAGCTTACTTTCCATACTTATAAATCCACGTAACTTACGCTGTCGTCGCCTATAAAGCAGACAAGTTTATTGAAGATTTGAAAACTAATATTAAGGCTATCGGTCTTGCGTGATGTTCTGTGGCGACCGCAGCGCCACTGGGCTGCCAAATCCCGGAGAACTGAGCAACGAAAAGTGGCTGAGAAGCTAAAAACCCTTGACATATAATAATTTAAGCGACAATGTGTAGCCTCCGATTACGGGAAGATTACATTTGCGTTGCTAAGGGGCAGGATTGTGTTCCTTATAAAATAATCATCTCATGGAGGATGCTATGGCAACAGCGAAGAAAAAGGCCACCGCAAAAAAAACTACTGCAAAAAAGAAAACTACTGCAAAAAAAACCGCGACCAAGAAAAAGAAATAGCCTTTTTACTGCCCCTTAGTGCATAAAAGGGGGCAAGGTCTGTTTTGATGATTCGAAACGACCGAGCCCCCTATTCTGCTGTTGTCATAAACCCAACATTCTAAATCTTGCCTCGATCAACGGCTTTTCATTTTCCCAACTTCATAGAGGGACTACCAAAGAACCCGGTGTGGCTTCTCTCAGCCTTCTAAATCCTTTGATCTATCAGAACCGATCTTATAGCGCTCCAGGACTTCTCTGCTTTCTTTGGCAACCTTGTTTTTGTCTAAGACGATTCTGTGTCCTCGTTCATTTATGATGACGTGGTATTTCCCGTCATTGTCTTCAAACGCTTTTACTAAATCTTTCATTCTAGAAATTCTTTTTCCGTTAACACAAGAGATTGAATAATTCTCCTCGGAATAGTAGCCTGCATTGATTTCGTCCTCAAGAACCTTAACCAGCATAACTACCTCTTTTCGATCATCTGCTTGTTCCCCAAGATCATAGTAAGTTAGTAGATGTGACGGGGCGTCGTTGAACCACTCAAGGCCCCAGGTTTTTAAATAGTTCAGTGTTAGCGGTTCAAACACCAAGCCTCCAATTATAAAATATGTAGGAGCTACGTCGTGCCTTTCGTGAGGAACTAATCTCCCAATGTCCATTCCAGAAGACAGCTTAAGCTCGACACTCATGATTTTATTTCCTCTCAGAATCTCAAGCTTAATGGTATCGTTGATAAACTTCTTTTGTATTATGTAAGCAAAAGACGTTCTTTCGCCTTTGCGGAACTCCACAGTTCCATCATTGTCGACATTTTCATTATCGATTGAAAGGATTATGTCGTCAGTTTTTAGAAACCCTCTTGCGGCAGAATCGGGAAAAATTTTGTTTACCAACACGCCTGTCTGTTCTTCAGACAAACCAAAACTTCGACGCATATCTGGATTTTCCATGAACTGGTGCGATATTCCAAGGCCTGGAAATCCATCATATTGGCCATCCGCTATGTCCTCTAGAAAATGATTTATGACCGGCACCGGCACCATATAGCCGATATTTTCAACATCTTCTCCTAAGATCGCTTCAAACGCTACTCCAACTATTCTATCATTTTTTATCACTGGCCCCCCGCTGTTGCCCGGATTGATGGCAGCATCAATCTGACAGTTCAGCAAATTAGCCCCACTGTGCTCGTATTCAATATGCTCCACCCTAGAGACTACCCCTTCGGTGATAGATAATTTGTCACCACCTGTGGGGAACCCATAAACCGAAACTTGATCTCTCACCTCAGGTAGATCTCCAATCTTGAGGGGCTCGACGCCAGCAAAAAAAGAGTCATCAGCAACGGTCAGAATGGCAAGTTCACATTCGTGGGCTACGATTTGCACTTCTGCAGTGTACTTCTTTGCCTGGCCTGCACGCCTCACTTGAATGAAGGTTCCGTCGGCAACCACATGAGCATTTGTCAAGATTCTTTTCCCACTTATGACACAGCCGGAACCGGTAAGCCTTTGCTGGCCTGCCATCTGCCACGGTTGGTCGTAGTCGTATTCATTATATACAGCGTATATCTTTACGATGGCGCTTTTGATGCTCCCGTGGGCGGGTGCTGGCAAAGCAATGATCATTCCCAAGATTGTCAATAGGACAAAGTGTCGTAATAGTTTCACATTCTCCCCCTATAAAAATCAAACAAGGTGTCAGTCCTATCCTTGGTTATCAACTTCAATCCTTCTTTTACAATGCGTCTCAATGCCGTCGGCTCGCTATAAACAAAGCACGTTCAGGGCAAGACATTGGCCTTGTTTAGTGGGCTAAACGGTTAAGACTTCTTAACCAACATTTACACCCACCGTCCAGACGGTTCTATCAAAGGTTTCTAACTCATATGATAAGTTTCGTCAAACCGTGGGGGAGAATGACAAAAAACGAAGGTCTTTTGTCGCAAAATTCAGGCGGGAGGCAATAGCAGTGACCTTTGCGAGGTGACTTGTTCTTAGGCCAAACATAGAGATATGAGTTGGATACTGTAAGTTTTTCGACCCCTAATTTTCAGACCTTATATGGCAATATCATGAATTTCTGAAGCTACATACACACGACAATATATACGAATAAGAAGGCCCGAGGTACACTTTCCTTGCTCAGCACTAGCTCCGTCAACAAACACCAGGGACCATGTGGTAAATTAGGTTGTTTCGCTAGTTGGGGCCTCGGACAGCCCACACGTGTGATCCATATGTTCCCCGCTTGCTTGAGCTGTCTATTTGGCCCTGGCAAAACTCTACTACATATGCGTCGCCTGAAGCAGGTTGGTTATTCAACATTGTAGTAGATGACCAATAGTCATCGTCAGAAGTGCACACCACCACGTTTGTAAACGGGTCGCCCTGGGTCCATTTACCGGTGCCAGTAGTGTTCGGCAGAGTTGGTACGATGACCCCGTAATGAACTATACTATGAAGCTCCCTGAGATTGGGCAATCGCCAATCAGTGTGTCCTCCACCGCAATCTGCGTAGGTCCCATCGTTTATACCAGCCACAAAATCTAAGGCGTGGTACCAGGTAACAAGCCCATCCCCAACAATGTTATCATTATCAAAACTGGGATAGTTAGTTTGAATACAGTTGGCATCCTTTAGCCACATAAGGCCCGTCAAGTTGTCAGCAATCGTGCCATCCCCATTATCTGTAAAACGTGGGTCGGGCCAAGGGACGCCGGCATTAGTATCCCCGTCTTGTCCAGTAGTTCCGGAACACGGGATCTGATAACCGTCATCATCAAAACAAAGCACCTGCCCTGTCTTTGGCACACCTCCAATCCGAGGAAGCACCCTGTTCTTCAGTATCCGTTTACTCTGATTCAGTTTCTTGATAACCAGGTCAATGTCCTCATCTGCAAAGACGGTGTTTGAGCCAACAGCCATAATTGCAAAACAAAACGCTACTGCCCAAGTCAGTATGATGGTGATTCTAGTTTTCTTCACCATTTCCTGCTCCTCTTTTTTTTGGAAGGGTTAACATGTAGCGTTTCAAAGGAAAGTGGACAGATTTAGTAAATAGCTAAGAGACGGTTTTAGGTTATAATACCCCTGGAGAAAGGAGGAGAAATGAGACCTAAAACCCAGAAAAGTCCTGAATCTGTAGTTCGAGAGATCAAGAGGAAGACCCGCCGCAAGTTCAAATCCGAAGAAAAGATACGTATAATACTTGAAGGTCTGAGAGGAGAAGACAGCATATCGGCCATCTGCCGCAGAGAAGGCATAGCCCCCAGCGTGTACTACAAGTGGAGCAAGACCTTTCTGGAGGCGGGCAAACGGCGCCTAAGAGGCGACACTGTCCGGGAGGCGGGCAGCGACGAAGTGGCTCAGCTGCGGCAGGAGAATGAGCAGCTGAAGCAATTGGTGGCTGACATCATGCTGAAGAACCGGGTGCTGAAAAAAAGTTTGAGTGGTCTGGAATAGAGGTAAGGCGTTATATGCGTTACCGTCAATCAGAGAAGATGGAAATTATCCGGATTGTTGAAGATTCGCCGGTGAGCGTCAAGCAGACGCTCTCAGAACTCAATATCAACCGCAGCACCTTTTACAAGTGGTACCGCCGGTACCAAGAAGGCGGTTATGATGCTTTGGCAAACCGCTACCGGCCACCGAAGCAGTTTTGGAATGCGGTACCGCCATGGGAAAAGCAACGGATTGTTGAGACAGCACTTGATCATCCGGAGATGTCGCCCCGTGAGCTGGCCTGTCATATCACGGACAAGCGGAAGTATTATATCTCGGAATCAACTGTTTACCGCATATTAAAAGCACATGATCTTATAACCAGCCCTGTGTATACGGTTGTGACCGCCTTGGACAAATTTTCTCAGCCCACAAAAGCCGTAAACGAGCTGTGGCAGACCGACTTTACCTATTTGAAGGTGGTACATTGGGGTTGGTATTACCTGTCCACAATTCTTGATGACTACTCCCGCTATATCCTGGCCTGGCGTTTGTGTTCGGGGATGGCCGCTGACGACGTAAAACAAACCCTTGAAGATGCAATCCAGTTTACCGGCATCCGGGATCCAAATGTGGCGCATCGTCGCCCCCGTCTGCTCTCAGATAACGGCCCCTGCTATATATCCAAGGCTCTGAGCAGCTATTTGGAAGAACAAGAGATCGACCATACCAGGGGCAAGCCCTTTCATCCAATGACACAGGGCAAAATAGAACGTTACCACCGTTCTATGAAAAACATCCTCCTGTTGGAAAACTACTACAGCCCGTCGGATTTAGAGTATTACATCGGGGTTTTTGTAGACCATTACAACAACCATCGCTACCATGAAGCCCTGAACAACGTTACCCCAGCTGATGTGTACTATGGCAGGGATCAAGAGATACTGACAAGGCGTGAGCAGGTCAAGAAAAAGACCATGTTGTTACGAAGGAAACAAAATTGCTCTTTAAGGGTTGCATAAAATGCCCCCATCAAATATTGACAAGGTTAAATCCTCTCTTAGTTTCATGCCTGCTTTGTCCACAACCTTTTGAATTCGTACACTTTTTTTATTTACGATAGGGGGGACGCCTATGATTTTATGCTTTCCTATATTTCTCTCATCTTATTTTACAGTTGAAGGTTATTCTGAATCGCAATTTTTTCACCACGCAACGATGCTCTGCTCACGGCTGACTGGCAAATCTTTAACCGGTGTGACAATTCAATGGTTGTCATTCCGATTTCTCGGTTGGCCCAGTAACAAAGAAGGCTGCGCGCCTTTACCGTCTGCGGGTCTTTGCCACGCCCTAAAACATCAAGAGCTTCCATATCCAATACCTTGGCTACTCTCTCAACCACAGCGTCAAAGTCGTATCCTTGCGCCTTGAGGGCATACCGCCGTTCTAATCGGTCTTCAGCCGCCTGCAAAACCCTTTCAACAAAATCGCCGTCACCCAAAATACGCTCGTCACATTTGTAGCGAATTCCCGCCTTGCGCAATGCCTTAACATGCTGCCATCCTCCCAAACTTCGAATCAGCCCGCCGCCAGTGAGATCGTATCGTGTCCCCTCCGCAATACCTTTTTGAACAAAGGCTCGATATGTTCTGCGTGCGATGGACATGCTGTTACCGAAAAACTTCAAGACGTATTCCGTATTCTGCCAGTCTCGGGTTATCTTACCCATTATAGCGCTGTGGCCGGACCAAGGGTATCGGTCCAAAGCTCTCATATCTGATACCAAGCTTGCTCGCAGTGGGTTTAAATGGATGTAGCGTACCAACTCCTTCAAATACGGATCTTCCTGACACAAAATGGATTTGTATCGATTTTGAAATAACTGGCCGTGACGGTGGTATTTGCGGTTGAATGAAACAGCATAGCCGGTCAAAAGCCTCCGCATAACAGTAGAAATGGGTACTAAGCCCGTTCGCAATAACAAATGCGCATGATTGGGAATAAGAGCCCAACCCAAGCATGCGGTGTGCGTGGCCGAGACTATTTTCCCCAGCCGCCCTACGAAGTTGCTTCGGTCAGAATCGTTGCGAAATATCTTTCTGCGTTCGATTCCACGAATGATGATGTGATGAATCGCACCTGCCGCGTCTATTCTGGCTTTTCTTGGCATGCCGGTCACCATATAGCGGTTGTTAGAATAACGTTCCGATCAGAATAGATGACAATTGAAAATACTATTTGGCTCACTTGTGGGTGTGCAATTTTAGGATTTTTGAACTGCAACAGCGAGCGCATTCCCTGTAGCTTGCTACAGGGTCAGCGAGCGAATCTAAAAATGGTCCCCTTCCTTA
>JBFEUB010000173.1:0-7479 GCA_041547605.1 Desulfobacteria bacterium | reverse complement strand
CTATTGCCACTGATGAAACAATCCTCATAGGTAGAGAGAAGTGGAATAAGGACTTCACCTCTCTGAATCGCAAGAGAGTCCCTGCGCTGTGGAACTCCTTGCGGGGTCGTGGAGCGAATCTAGAAATGACAAGCTTTCTTGCGGCCAAATCCCGCCGCTTAAGGGCCCTCCGAGTCCCGGTGTCCTTTATATGCGGGATTACCGCGGACCATTAAACGTTGCGAAGCGCTTCGTTTGGGCAAACGAGGCCTTTCTGCAACATGTCTTCTACCAGAAAGCCACGTTTTATTGTTAGTATCAAATAGTTATCTGTTGTCCGCCAACTCTTTCAAAGGGGCTATTCTCCGCATCCATCGTCCCACTTAGTAGTTCCCGACGTAACAATCAAGTGTTTCTGCACTAAAAATCGGTAATTCTCACAATGGCATCCTCTTGCCGGGCGATGTATCCATATATCATCAAGGGAAAATACCGGTGGGACACAGCTTCCAAGGCCCAGTAAATTGCGTGAAGGTTACAAACGAAAAAAGGAACCTTTAACGCGCCAGTATGCTGGACCCCATCACGTGAACATGCTGAACGACGAACAACTCTTTATTATATTATCAGATACTTAACGTCGGCTGGGGTCTGCATTTCTAAAATTGGATTCTCTAGCTTCAACACCACGTGAACTCCACGCGACGGTCCATATTACTCTCAGACCCCTGAGGGTACACGGGAACCCCGTGGCAAGAACGACAAGGGCAAAGGTGGGATCGGAGAGTTGAAAATCATAAGAATCGAACGAGCTCTAATCAATAGACTGTATAGAGAGCAAGACATAGAAAGAAAGATGCTCATTTTTAGGGAGATTGCAGACCGGGCGAAGAGGCGAATACAAGCCACGAAAGATATGGCCAACTGTCCAAACAGAAATGTGCAGCGCTGTCCACAATGATTTCACCGGAGGACAAGATTTCACCTGGTTGTGCCGTTTTTTTTGAGGCTTTGCATGCTCAGGTTGCCTCAGTTCGTCCCGGCTACGCCCTGCAAACAGTAGAGAGTCAAAGCTCCCCGCATCCCCGATGAATCGGGACAGGGAATGCGCTCGCTGTTGCAGTTTATCAAAGGGAAATCACTTATGGATACACTTCTTTGGGTTATAGCGCAGTTGGTCTTAGTGGCTATTGTATACGTCGTAGCCTATAAAAACGGCTACAAGGCGGCGCAAATCTGGGCAGCCTCCACCGTCCAGGAATTCTCTGAGCCTGTGAATGAACTACTTGATGCATTGAGTCGAACTGTGGATGAATCACTCGAAAGCCAAAATGAAAAAGGCCCCACGGGTCTTTAGGAATCGCAGGGGTCAGATCTTAAACATGAAGTTTTGCTCCTCAAGCTTGTTATGACTCTAGCTCACGACGACCCGGTCTTCCTGACACGCAATGTTAGAGATGCCACCCGTCCATTTTTCCGAAAAAACGCAAATTAGCTCATGCGTTTCGCGTCCCCTTGCAATCAGGAAACTTTAGACAGGACCAAAAGTCCCCATATCTCCCGGTCTTGAGTTGCATGGGACCTCTGCAAGAGGGACACTCAGGTGTAGAAGGCGCAGTATTGGTATGTTGCTCGTTTACTCCAATCCGTCTGGTTTTAGCCCGATATGAACACCAATCACAATGGTTTGGCTCAGGTCTTGGCAAAGGCCCGTCAAGTAGTCTGACAACCTCGCTTAGAAAGTCCATAAACGCTTTATCGTTGCGTTGAATTTCCACCCACTGCAGTTGACCTTCAAGCATCTGTCGCTCTGAAGTCGTGTACTCACACGTATCGGGTGTAAAGTAAAGCAATCCCAGTTTTGATATCGGACTTAGCTGAAGGCCACCTGGGGCCGAATCCTCCAGAGCCACCGTATAGGCCTGCAACTGCCGAGCATACATTTCTGATTTTGCCTCACTTGGGCTGCCAGTCTTAAAGTCCATTATAGCAAATGAGCCATTATCCAGTTCAGCCACGATATCAAAGCGACCAGCCATGTAACAGGTGCTCGCACTGCCCGATATCTCTATCGTCTTGGACCGAACCCACTGCTCACCATATGTCACAGTACCGGGTGGAAGACTCGGGCAGAAGTCTTCTGTGCGTTTGCCCGAATAGTAGTCCTTCTGAAGGATTGCAATTTTACTAAAAACCGCTGGAAG
Source organism: Desulfobacteria bacterium (assembly GCA_041547605.1). Taxonomy (GTDB): domain Bacteria; phylum Desulfobacterota; class Desulfobacteria; order Desulfobacterales. Next base: position 5,296 of record JBFEUB010000173.1, on the reverse strand, counting down.
GGGTATTGATGGTTGGACTATGCCGTGCTTGACTTTCAGAACAAAACAATGTTTGCAGCTATCATAAAGAAAGGTGAGGTCGGAGGGGCTCAGTTTATAGTTCACGCATATATCCTTTGTTCAAAGATGCCACCTTGCGTAGAAATTCAGACCTATCTTTGTATGCTTCGCAGACGGACTTTCAAAGAATATTTCCTCTAAAATTGAAGCTCCCTGAAGTCCCGACAAGTCGGGACAGGGAATGCGCTCGCTGTTGCAGTGCAAATATGTAACTCCACCCATCACGTTTTCTGAGACGGATGCTTTTACCCACAAAAAGCCCATGGTAAGGTCTCAACAGTCAAACAGTCTGGGAACATTTTAGGTAAAGTCGATGAAAGGCAAAGGTCATGTAACGCCTGCGACTTATCTTGGCCACACTCCATTCCGGTCACTTGTTACGAAACCGCTATTTTTCCACTATCGTCTCGTCAATCTTTACCCCAAAATGCCTCCCTGCTTCCTCCACGTAGGAAAGCACGCGGTCACCGGCTTTCAGGTGGGTAATGGAGACTGGTTCGCCGCCGGGCTTAGTCAACCGGATGGTCTCTGCATTCTGCATGACCAGGGACAGGGGTTTGCCCTTGTAGGTCGCCTCCACCAGCATCATGGGCCTCTTCTCCACCTTTGCCCGGCCCACGAAACCAACCTCGCTCCTACCCCTGTAGTCAGTGATCAAGACGGGGTCGCCGATGCTAACATCGGCCAGGTACGCAGTTTTTCCGTCCGGCACGCGCACGTAAGCATGGACGGCACCGGCGTTGACTCTGAAAGGGCGTGTCGCGCAATAGGGCGTTTCCACATTTTCGGCGTGTACCAAGAACATGCCTGAGCTGGAATTTCCAACCAGCATGCCCTGGCCCGGCTCCATGTTGGTGATTGTATCGACGCAGACCCGGTCTCCCATACCCAGCGGCCGTATAGACTTGATAGTCGCTTTAACCAGATGCAGCTTCTCTGCCTGCTCGCGAACAACGGCAGCAGTCCGCTTAATCTCGGAAAGATCCGTTGAGGTGAGAACGACCCCGTCAACCCCACGCTCCATGATCTTCAATGCAATCTTAGCCTCCTCTGCGCTACGCACCCAGGCCAGCAAGCCTTTGCCTCGCTTAGCGATCAGGTTTTCAAGCGGGATCACTTTCCAGTCGCTGGTCTTGATGAGCAGCAGCTTCTCGGCTGGGACCTTGAGCGCCTTGGCCTCATCCTTTTCCGAGGAAATCGTCACCTCGACCACGTCCTCACCGAATTTCAAGTCGCCATCCGGCGACACCGTCTTGATAAGACCAAGATCGCGGACCTTTCTGGACTGGCCCTTAGGAACAATCACAGCGTCGGCACCACTCTCCAGCGCAGTGGTGACGACTTTCTTATTGTAAGGCCTAGCATTCACCCAAAACAGCCTACTCATGATACACTCCTTTGTTATCTTTTAGCATAGGTATACCCACACGCGATCAATTCGGTGCAGAGGCACAAAGTGAGGTGAAGTGAACTAGAAGCCATCTCAAAAATGCGTCTGACGCCCCACGGCGGCGTTGCGAGTCGGCTCAAAATGCTCAAATAATACCACCCCGTGTATGCTGCGCTTTTTCGCCACCCCGCGCCTTGCCCTGAACCCTGATCCACTTTTTTGAGATAGCTTCTAGTGCGCCTAAAGTTGTGGCGTGCGCATTTCAGCGCAATCAATTCTGTCAATGGACCTTGCCGAAGGCACTTGCCACAGCCCTAGCGCATTTCAGGCACTTGGGAGTTCAGGCAATTCTCAGATTCTCCGCCAGGCAGGCGCAATATATTTTTGTGACGCACAATACGTCCTCGACCTTATGCCTTGCCCTCAAGAATCTTCATTGCCTCTTTTGCAGTCTTCCCCGCTTGCACAATGGCGCAGGCGGCAGACACCAAACGGACCGGATGCTCGTGTTGGAAAGCATTGCGGCCCATCGAAAGTCCCGCAGCTCCGGCTTTCATGGCGCCCTCCACCATCTTTAGCGTCTCCTCGTCGGAAAGCTTGGACCCCCCCGCTATGACCACAGGAACAGGACATCCCGCAACCACATCCTTGAAGGTTTTAGAAGATCCGGTGTACGGGACCTTGACGATGTCCGCTCCGAGCTCGGCACCTACGCGGGCCGCGATCTTTACGTTTTCAACGTCTTTCTCGTTGGCGACCTTGGGCCCCCGCGGATAAACCATGGCAAGAAGCGGCATGCCCCAGTAATCGGCACCCTCGGCAACCTCGCCGAAAGCTTCCAACATCTCACCCTCGTTCTCCGCACCTATGTTCACGTGTATACTCACAGCATCCGCCCCTGCTCGAACTGCACGCTCCACCGAGCACACCAACACTTTGCGGTTCGGATCCGGGGACAGGGTCGTACTTCCCGAAAGATGAACGATCAAGCCTATGTCACGCCCGTACCGGCGATGTCCCTGGCCTACCATGCCCACATGTTCCACCACCGCATTCGCACCGCCCTCGGCCACCATGTCCACGGTCTTGGGCAGATCGATCAGACCCTTGATCGGGCCCACCGTCACACCGTGGTCCATCGGAACGATGACGGTTTTGCCGGTTTCCCGGTTCATGATACGTTCTTTACGGACCTCTTTCCCAATGCCCATTTTCTCGTCCTCCTTTCTAAACAATCATGTGAGTCAACCATCCTGAAACGGTAATACACGAGCCTGTGAAGACTGTTTCGCGCCGCGGGCTGGATCTCAACCCGTCTGTGAGAATCTCTTGATGCTGCGGAAATTCCATACTGCTGCATGTCTTGTATTCTCTATCGCCGAATGCTGACCTTCTTCATCACCACGGGTTCGATAGGATTGTCCATCGGACCTGTTTCAACAGAACCAATCTTTTTCACCACCTCCATGCCATGTACTACTTTTCCAAATACCGTGTGTCTTCCATCCAAATGCAGTGTCGCGGCAAGGGTAATAAAGAACTGGCTTCCGTTGGTGCCGGGCCCAGCATTCGCCATGGAAAGAACACCATCACTATCATGCTTCAAGGATGAATCAAATTCGTCGGCGAACCGATATCCAGGTCCACCTGTTCCGTTTCCGATAGGGCACCCCCCCTGAATGACAAAGCCTTCAATCACCCGATGGAAAGTCAGACCGTCATAAAAATGCCCACCCCGTTCCGTCTCCTGTCTTCCTTCTGCAAGGTTGGCAAAGTTCCACACCGTCTCAGGACACTCTCTGGCGTAGAGTTCAGCTTCAAAAGTCCCAAGGCTGGTCTCAAAAATGGCAGTCACACGTTCAACGTCTTCCTTGTAATCATTTTTTACTCCAAGCATAGATGCCTCCTTGATGTGATCTTGAAACTCCCTGCAATGCACTGCCAAGAATGCGCTTGCTGTTGCAGTGCAACAAGCCAAGCTGCATAGAATCTTCGACTGAAGCGCAGACGTAACCCTGTCCTCTTATAAGAAATTTATCCATACAGGAGAGACCATCATAATGCAAGACCTGACACCGATTTCAGACTGAACCAGCTTTAAAAAGAAGATCGCCCAATGTCAAGGGCTTGCCTCCGGTCTTTTTGACGCACTGAGACCTCCGAAAAAGTCTCCCTGATTTTCACACCAACAGCATGTTAAGGTTGAAAATGTCTTGATAAAGATGTGCGTTCATGGCACTTGTTACGTGACGTCAAATATAACCTGTTGCTCCCAACGAAAGGAATGGCATGAACTAAACTCTAGGACTCCTTTCCATGAATACAGCGGGGAGCCAGTTTATGAATAGCCAAAAGGGTAATTGACAACCATAGCTGATCATAGACAGCCAGTCCTGGCCAACCCTCAAACAAGCTTACGGGCTACCCGGCTGTTCCCGTTACCTTCTCGGACCGCGCAACTTGAGTAAAACCGACCCCTTTAATTTCTCAGGGAGCACCATCCTCGTCGTAGACGATAGCCCCCTCAGTATGTCAACTGTTCTTGGTATCCTCGAAAAGAGTGGCTACCGCACCTTAAGCGCAATGAACGGGCCAGAATGTATGCAACTGGCAAAGACGTCAAAACCGGATGTGATACTCCTCGATATCATTATGCCAGGCATGAGCGGCATCGAAGTTTGCAGGGTCTTGACTGAAGACGAGGAAACCAATGACATACCGATTATTTTTGTCACCGGCAATACAGACGACAAGATCTTAGAAGAGGCATTCGAAGCTGGGGGAACAGATTATGTGCGTAAGCCTGTGGGCAGTATAGAACTGACAGCGAGGATCAAATCAGCCCTAGCTCACAAAATGTTGCTCAAGCAGCAATTAGAGGACGAGAAACTGAAAGGGGTCCTTGAATTGGCGGGGGCAGTCTGCCACGAGATGAACCAACCCCTGCAAGTCATTTATGGATATTCCAACTTGTTGAGGACGCATATGTCTGAAAATCATCCCCAGTATGATTATATCAGCCAAATTCAGGAACATGTCGCGAGGATGGGAGAGATAACAAATAAATTGATGAACATTACCAGATACAAGACTCGGAACTACATTGCAGGCCAAAACATCTTTGACATTGATCAGGCATCAGATACCGATGAATAAACGATTGAAGCTCCACGCAGTCCCGCCGTGGCGGGACTCGACTGTAAGGAATTGGTAGCATTTTTGAAGCAGCTCGATACCTGCCTCAAGAATCATCCGCGTCACATACAGGCCCGGTCTTGCCATGCTACTCCTCTTTTAGATGTCTTAGTGCTTGCACATGAAGGCAGCGTGCCATGCCCATTCGCTTTGTTGCATCAGCTGTCTCTCTTTGTTCCAGTATATGTAAATGCTTTGCCTATCATCTTTATATAGCTTCCTTTATCAATACCTACATCCTTGCCGCACGCGCACTTTATTCTACCTTCTTCTTGTTTGACCTGATACCTTCTTGTGATCCTGTCCTTATGGCACCTCAAGACTTCTCCGTGACCAACTTTGTCATACTTCCACAGCTTTCTTTTACAGGCTGCACATTTGATGACTAACACAACAAATTTCCCTGCGCCCTATGAGCTGTGAGCTATCACCTGCGAACGACGTGACCCTCTTCTTTTCTGCGGTCACAAATCCTGATGACCCAAATAAACCTGACCGATCTCGTCCAGGGTACCGACAGCAGTTTGGCAATTTTGATACTTGAACTTTTTTTATTCGAAATTAGGTTTAACTGAAGTATTTCCATCATTAATTCGTTTAATAGAATTTTCTTGTTTTTTTTATGTTTTCTTAGATATTCTAATATTTTTT
>JBFEUB010000172.1:0-7486 GCA_041547605.1 Desulfobacteria bacterium | reverse complement strand
GGATAGTAGGGATGGCAACATCACGATCTGCCTTCTTTCCTCCCGACAGCACAAGTTCACTATGTACCCAGTTCCGTGCCAAGGGTTTTCCGGTCAAAGCGCCACTGACGGCTATCTCATTTTCATGGTGAGGGAAGATCAAATCGCGGCTACTGGTGTACATGTCAAATGCTTCCCCAAGGTATTTCATAGCTATTGCACAAGACTCTATATGCCAGCTGGGTCTTACTTGACCCCATTCGGTTTTTGTGTAGATTCCGCGTTTTAGTTCAGAAAGCTTCGCTCGTTTCAAGAGTGCAAAATCCCTTGGGTTTTCTTTTACGTATTCTTCCAAATCGACCGTGGCCCCGAGTCTGATTTTATCAATATTTATTCCGGAAAGCTTGCCGTAGTCTGGATATCTGGAGATATCAAAATAGACCGACCGAAGCTTTTCATAAGCAAAACCTTTTTCCACAAGTCGTCCGGTCAGCGTTACCATGTCTTCAACATGTTCACTGGCCCTCGGATACTGGGTTGCTGGTTTGATACCCAGGATCTCCATATCCTCCATGAAGGCTTTCAGGTTAATATCCGTAAAGGATTTTAACGGCATGCCAGCCTTTTCAGCCCCCGAGATGGTCTTGTCGTTCAGGTCAGAGATGTTCACGATATGTGTCACCGCGTATTTCTTGAACTCCAGGTAGCGTCGAACAAGGTCAGCCAGGACAAAACGGCGCCATTCCCCGACGTGCATGCGATCGTGAACCGTGGGTCCGCACGAATAGATTGAGACCTTGCCGCGTTGCAAAGGCACAAAAGGTTCTTTGGCGTGTGTCAGGGTATTGTAAAATCTGAGGTTGGTCTCCTCTTGTATGGCAAAGAGCCGTGTGCTCAGATACCTTTCACCGCCGTCAGGCAAAATCACTACCATCACTCCCTCTGACAGGGTTTTAACTTCTTCTGCTGCAACAGCCATAGCGGCTCCGGCACTCATGCCCGCAAAGATGCCCTCTTCTCGAGCCAGGCGCCGGGTCATCTCAAAAGCGCTCTCATCATCTATGTTGATCTTCTTATCTATGCGTTCCTTTTCATATATTTCGGGCTGATAAGACTCCTTCATATTCTTAAGCCCCTGAATCTTGTGCCCTAGATAAGGTTCAACACCAATGATCTGTATATTGGGATTGTATTCCTTCAAACGTCTGGAGGTCCCCATGAGGGTACCCGTAGTCCCCAAAGTTGCAACCAGTGCAGTCACTTTTCCAGATGTTTGTTCCCAGATTTCCGGACCGGTGCCGTCGTAGTGGACACGCCAGTTAGCTTCGTTGTTGAATTGATCCGTTAGGAAATAGGTTTCAGGATGTTCGCGGGCCAGGCGATATGCCTCCTCTATGGCGCCATCGGTTCCAAGAAAGTCTGGGGTAAGCCGGATTTCCGCTCCCATGGCCTGGAGGATCTCACGTCTTTCTAAACTGGCAGACTCAGACATGGTCAAAAGAAGCCGATACCCCTTGACTGCACAAACTAGGGCCAGTCCAATCCCTGTATTACCGCTAGTTGCCTCTATCACGATCTTGTCATGTGTCAGGGCTCCTGAAGCTTCACCTGCCTCGATCATGGCCTTGGCAATACGATCTTTTACAGAACCGCCTGGGTTGAAATACTCCAACTTAGCCAACATAATAACCTTCTTGTTGGGATTGAGTCGCTTGATTTCAACAAGCGGTGTGTGACCGATGGTATCTATGATTGAACCCATGATCTGTTATTCGTTATTCGTGAATCATTATTTGCGGCTGGTTACGTTGACCGTCTGACGCCTGACCACATAAAGTGTGATGTTTTCAAGCCGAAAGGCGCAACCTTTGCGCCAAAGGAGCTGCGGAACTGATAGACGGAACCCATTCAAGATCTTCTTACGTCAGGGCATTTTCAATCTGCCGCCCCACAGCTTTGATCTTTTCCATGTCGCCTGCAGTCAACTCCCACTTGCAAATGGTCAGGCCGTCGCCAGACCACCGGGGGACGATATGCACATGTAGATGAGGTACCACTTGATTCGCCGCTTTGCCGTTAAGTTGCATTAAATTAATCCCTTCGGGATTCAGAGCCTTCTTGACAGCAGCTGCCAGCTTGTGTGTGGCGGACGCCACTGCCACAAAATCGGCTTCACTGATTTCGTGGATGGTCGCAGCATGGGCTTTCGGAATGACCAGAAGATGGCCTTCATTGAGGGGGTTGATATCCAAAAAGGCAAAGACCCTATCGTCCTCATAAACTTTTACTGATGGGATTTCATTGGTAACGATTTTACAGAAGATGCAGTCCATATTAATCCTCCTAGCGCAAAAGAATCTGTGGAAGCAAAAAAGTGGGACCTATTATTAGGAAAGCACGAAGGCTGCGTCAAGCAAAATTCCGGTGAGGGGGGCTATGCTCGGAAAGGAGACCTAGTGTGAAAAGTGCACGTAACCACCGGGCTCCAGAGGTTCCCTGCCTTTGTCTGTGTCAAGCCAGATGCCGTCCTCCTCAGTGATTCTGCCTATCTTTGAGGCAGGGCGACCAGAGACCTTGGTGGTAAGAGACACTACCTTTTCTTCGTTTGCCGGGGAGGCTGTAAAAAGCAATTCGTAGTCCTCACCGCCGCGCAGGGCCCAGTCTAGAGGGCTCTTTTCCACCTGAGGCCCCAGTCTGCGTAGCTCATCTGACATGGGTATGGATCTGACCTGAAGCAACGCCCCTTTGCGGCTCTCCTCGCACATATGGCCAAGATCTTTGGCGATACCATCCGAGACATCTATCATGGCGTGGGCGAGACCGCTCTTCCCCAAAGCCTTTCCCGCCTCAACGCGAGGTGTCGGTTTTTGGTGTGCTGCTATCAGGGATTCATGCCCGGAAAGTTCAGAAGCCTTTTTGTTCAGAAGGAGGAATAGACCTGCGGCCGCATTCCCTAACGGCCCGGTTACCCATATGTCATCTCCGACTCTAGCCCCGGAGCGGTAGACAAGGCGTTCTGGAAGACAGTCTCCCAGGAGCGTTATGGTGATGACCGCAGAAGATGGGCTTTCCACCGTGTCGCCTCCAGCCAGCACAATGTCAGTTTTTCGGGCGAGGGCCTGGAATCCCGCCATGAATGAATCTATGAAGCTAACCTCTGTTTCAGGCTTCATTCCAATGGAGAGAAATGCTGTGTGTGGGGTGCCACCCATGGAAGCGATGTCGCTAATATTGACGGCAAGGGCCTTCCAACCAAGGGCTTCCGGGGGGAGCGTCTTGGCGGTAAAGTGAATCTCTTCGATCAAGGTGTCCACGGTGACCAGAAGCAGTGTGTCTCCAGCCGTCTCCAGAACCGCGCAATCGTCCCCAATTCCCTTCTTAACACGGGATGGAAGCCCGGAGAGCCCTTTTTGCTGGATGAGCTGGATGATGCCACCTTCGCCAATGTCATTCAAAGTCTTGGTGTTCACAAGATACTTGGTGGGAGGTCGTTATTTTTTGGGACTCAGAATACGCACAGCAAGTGCATCGCGGGGGTGCCGCCAAAACGCGAAATGCAAGTCAAAAAAGCTGTGACGGACACCCCGTTTATCAGACTGCTGAAACTCGTCATACCCATTGTTCGAACGCTTTTTATCAAATGGGGTTTTGGTGGATGAAATATAGGAGAGAGAACCTCGTGTCAAGCCGTAAACCCTGGAAGGGTATTCGGAAATCTGATCTCAGACATTCTGTGACACATGGTAACCGCATCAAGCAGGGTGTTTGAACTGCAACAGCGGATGCATTCCCTGAAGATTGCGGTTCAACAGGGGGTACTCCGGCGTTACCCAGCAAGTCCAAACATGGGACAATTCCCGAAAGTCCCTGCCACACGCTTTCCTCCCAGGCCAGGCACTTGGGCCGAAGGGCACCCTCAGCTACCCCAAGTGGGCAAGATTTTCCCTTGTCGACAGACGGTCCTTTCTTCACTTGGGGTTGATTTTAGTCTGCTATTAACTTAAAGAATAAGATCGAATGCTTCTATCACTCGAAAACAGTTTGAGGCCCTGTGTGTCACCCGAAGGTGCGAAATAATCATGGCCGTCGAACCGCATACGCCTAAAAACGAGAAAATTCCGCCCGGGTCGGATCGTCAGATCGGAGTGAGCGTAATCCTACCGGCCTTCAAGGAGGCGGACGCCATTGGCGAGGTGGTCGGCGATGTCCACCGGGTCATGAAGACGGTTGATTTTTCTTATGAGATCATCGTTGTGGATGACGGATCGAAAGACGACACCGGCCGGAAGGCGAGGGATGCAGGGGCCCGGGTTCTCGTCCATCCGTACAACATGGGAAACGGCGCGGCTGTCAAGACCGGTATACGGCATGCAAACGGTGAAATCTTGGTTTTGCTGGATGCGGACGGCCAACATGCTCCGGAATACATTCCTGGCTTGCTGGAAACACTGAAATCCTATGATATGGTAGTCGGTGCCAGGACAGGCGATTCAGAAACGTCCCTTCATCGCTCTCTCGCAAATAGGATCTATAACTGGTTTGCCTCGTATATGTGTGGGCGCAAGATCGAGGATCTCACCTCGGGATTCAGGGCGATAAAGACGCACATCGCCCGGCAGTTTGTCAGTCTCTTGCCTAACACTTTTTCATATCCCACCACCCTAACAATGGCCATGGTTCGCTCCGGTTACACGGTTGCTCACGTTCCGGTAAAGGCCTTCCGACGACGAGGCAGGAGCAAGATCAGACTTTTTCGAGATGGATCAAAGTTTTTATTGATTATCCTCAAAATTGCCACCCTGTACTCACCCATGAAGCTCTTCTTGCCGGTCAGCCTGGGCATGTTTTTTCTGGGGTTTGGTTACGGCCTGTTCAAGATCCTTGTGTTCCAGACACGATACGGTCCGACGTCGGCCATGCTGATGACGGTGGCCGTTTTGGTGTTCCTCGTGGGACTCGTTTCCGAGCAGGTGGCCCAGCTCCGCTTTGACCGCTACGACCGCGGTTTCCCCTTTGAAAACGAGAGATCTTCAACACATGAGACTGACGGCCAGGAAGGTGGCAGGACTTCCTCGAACTGATTGACGTCACAGATCATGGCATGAATTTGTATGGTGCTCTGTGTGAAGATAGATGGTGTGAAATACATTTTTGAAATAGGCCTTCATGCGAATTCTTCTTATTACTTGGAATTATCCTCCTAAACTTGGGGGAATGGAGATCATGTTGTTCCAACTTGTAAAACATTTATCTCCGTATGCAGAAGTTGATGTAATCGGCCCATTTTCAGATGAAGTCGAGGCAGGAAACGGCATTGTTGTCCGCCCTGGACACAGAGGACTGTTATATTATTTCATTTTTTCTCTTATTTCTGGCTTTCGAATTCTACATGCGAATTCCTATGACATTATTGTCGGAGGGAGCGCACTGGTTTCTCCAATTGCCTGTACGCTTGGGTGGTTGTTCAGACTGCCCGTTATAGCTATTACGCATGGACTGGATCTCATCTATCCGTCTTTTGCTTTCCAAGGGTTAATCCGTTTCTTCTTACCAAGATGCCGACAGATTGTTGCAAATAGCCGCATGACCCTTATGGCGGCATCGAAACGCGGCGTACCGCACCGTAAGATCTGTATCATTCACCCTGGCGTTGATTCTTCCGAGTTTGCCGTTCCAACAAAAGGCGATTCTGTGAAAGAAAAGTATGGCATTCAAGATCGTTTGATTATTCTTTGTGCCGGACGCATTGCAAAGCGCAAAGGCATCCTTGAATTTGTTCGTTATTCTCTACCCTTGATACTTGAGAGACACTCGAACGTAGCCTTTATAATAGTAGGTGAAAACCCTATCCTCTCATTGGCACACCGGGAGGACATGAAATCCCGCATAGAGAGTGAGGTAACAAGGCTGAGGTTCAACAAGAATGTTCTTTTTCTAGGATATGTTGATAGACAAGAACTGATTAATCTATATCATGAATGCGATGTCTTTGTGCTGCCTGCAATTGAGATTGAGGGAGACATTGAGGGGTTTGGCATTGTTTTGATTGAGGCGAGTGCGGCTGGTAAACCGGTTGTTGCTACACGTACAGGCGGCATTCCAGATGCCGTAGAACATGGCAAAAGCGGTTTTCTCGTGGCACCGGCTGCCTGGAACGACCTTGCGGATATCATTGGAAAGTTGTTGTCCGATGACGTGCTGAGAAAGAAGTTAGGAAATCTGGGGCATGAAAGGGTAAAGAAAGAATTCGATTGGACTGTTATCAGTCGTCAGTTTATGGAGCTTTTTAGCACGGTAGGGCATGGTGGAAGTTGAACCAGAAGATATTCTATGACGCCTATCATCAGGGGCAATCGCAGCATAAAGTAACAGAGATGTTACAAAAGGAGAGACGATCTGTTATTTCGAATATGTTCAAGGATCTCCCCGGTGACAAACGGAAGCATGTCCTTATTGTGGGATGTGGCCTTGGAGAAGACGCTGAGACGGTAGGCATGTCTACGGTGGCTATAGACATTTCTGAGATCGCCATCATGAAAGCTAGACAATCATATCCGAGACATACTTATCTAGTGGCTGATGGTGAAAGCATGCCCTTTGTTGATAATTGCTTCGGTGCTGTAGTTTGTAGTGAAGTGATTGAACATGTGCAAGACCCTCCCCGAATGGTAATGGAGTCTTACCGGGTCCTTGGTCCCAATGGAGTATTGCTTATGACAACTCCGAATTGGAAGAGTTTCTACGGAATTGCCCGATGGATTGGTGAACTCATTCTTAAGCGTCCACTGACTTCAGCCGAACAACCGATCGACCATTGGTATTCTAAGGATCTCCTTGAAAAGCTTCTGAGGCAACACTTTACTGTTTTGCAATGGCGGGGCATATGGTTCTTTCCGCCCATCGGTCTTGGCCATAAGACGCTGCCGATATCGATTATGCTTCCACTATTTCGCCTATTGATGCCCATTGAATGGCTATTACAAAGAAAGCTTGCTGGGTATGCGCATTTGGTAGCTGTAGCTTGCATTAAGGAGAAAGCGGTTTAGATACATAGATTGGCAGTTTTATTGTACGTTCAGAGATCGAACGTAAAAAAGCTCGGGGGAAAGGGTTATCACGAATTACTTGGTGGGAATAACGTGATCAATCGATGAAGACCCTTCCTCCTTTTTCATAATCGCGCCTATTCATAATTGTGAGGAGACAATTCACGCCTTTCTGCAAAGTCTGGCCGCACAAGAATTTGCTCGTGGCTTAGATGAAATCATTGCCTTGAACCGAAATAGCCTGATTGTCAAAAATATGTTCCGTTTGCTCGCAAGTCGTTGATGATTGAAAATATTATTTGGCGAACGACATTGTGCAATGTTGGAGAAGATTTTGGAATGTGACTGGCGTTTAAAATTGCAAGCTGTCCGAGGGCTCCGCCCGAGTTGTTGCGCTCCGGTTGCGCCTGACGGCTTGAAAAGAGGCACTGCGTGCGCGATTTAGCCAGGAGAATTGAAGC
>JBFEUB010000171.1:0-7577 GCA_041547605.1 Desulfobacteria bacterium | reverse complement strand
TTCTTGACAAATATACGATTATCGAATCATCACGCACACGGACCATTTATAACTGGTTGCAGTATTTCAGTCCCGAAGCTCTGGAGGTGGAATTTGTGGAGTGCGGGTTTTCAATTGAGAAGTTTTATTCAAATGTTGTAGGCTCACCATTCGACTCGGAAACTAAAGAATTTGCGGTTGTCGCCAAGAAGCCATAGTAAAGTCGATGACACATAATAAAGTTGCCGGTCTGTCGGGAATTCCGCTACGCTCCATTCCCGCAGCTGATGGTCATCGGTCCCTGGCACTAATCGCAAATGGGGCCAAATCTAAGATAATGCAGTATGATGTCCAACTCTGGTCAGCCGAGAGATTTTATGATATAATTCTCATATCTGCAGTCCTGACTCAGTAGGGGCGGGTGGTGACCGACGGATTGAGTGGTTAATGGATGGCCAGTACCGGAAAACCGTCCCAGATTTGCCCTGCGGGCACATAGCCCCTCAAATTAAAAAGGGCAGGCAACCAATTACGAATCAGTTGCTCGACCCTTGAGCTACGCTGGCTAATTTGACAAGGTGCTTTTTTGCCGTGCGGATTTTCAGCCGGTCAACGAAATTTTCTGCCAGCAGCAAGCGCTGTTGAACTTCATTGCAGGAAGTTGTATTGTAGAGAAAAGTCCCATGTCACAAGCTGTATGCAACCCTTACAAATCTATTAATAAAACGGATTGGCCTTTACCAAGAGATCCCACAACATGATCTTTTGACACCAGAGTACCAGCGAAATAGAGGAAGGTCTGGAAGCGTGAGAAGAGAAGCGGAAGATCTCACGACAAAGCTTCGGAACTTAGTTAATTCCATTTCTAAAACTGCTGGCCTGCCCCGTCTTAAAACCAAGCGGGAACAACTCAAGGCCATCACAGAGACCATAGAACAACTGCGCCACAAAAATGTCCCCGTGCCAGATAGCTTCTACGGACTGAGAAATAGTTTGGCAGATGAGATCGAACAAGCTGTTAGCAATCAAGTCGTTCTCTATTTCCTAAAGAAAGAGCTCTCACAGATTTTGGCTTCGATCGAAAACGGTGACAAGTCAAAATAACAAGAAAGCGAATACGGTTACTTCCCGTCCAAACGATCAAGGGACTCAAGGCCCCCAGCCTGACCATTAAGCCACCATTAAGGATATCGAATTAGACCTGTTGCGTAAGCTCCTGAAGACCGGAGGTGGACTCGCAGAAGATTCTAGCGAACCTCTCAGAGACACCCTTCAAGAAATGCGTGATAGAAACAGGAGAAATCTTTTAACTCTTGTCGCGTTCGTATTTCTTGTCATTGGCATATTGTCTTTCATTGTTTACAACCAGTTGGACTCACTTGAGGAAAGGGCATTGGAAACGCGTCGAGCAATTAGTGTGATCGAAAATACTGTACAACGTATAGTTGACGGCGGGGAATGCACCCTTACTGGTTCATCTAGTTGTGGAAAAATAGTGTTTTATCCCCGAGGTAAGCCTAAGGGGTATCAAACAGGTGAAAGGGTATGTGCTTTAAGTGTTACATATCCATGGACGTGCGAAAAAGAAGCCCTTCGCAACTATGTGGGCAAGAAAGTGTTTCTCTCAATCTCGGGGTTTGAACACGACTTAGACTTTACCGTTATAGGTTTCTTCGCTCCTCTCGATCAAAGCAGAATGATTCAGATCCCCATGAGTTCACTGGAAAACTTGCTCGGGGACAAAAAGGCTTATGAATATATAGACAAAGGTGTTTTGGATGGTGAAATCGTGTTCCCAGAGTGAACTTTAATATGGTGTCAATCGTCAGTTCTTGCAGCAAGAACAATTCATTTCCCCTCCGTGGTCATGTTGTGATTCGCTATGCCATATTCACGATAATGCCGTAATAAGGCCTCAAAACTGGGGCCCAAAAACTTACCACTTTCAACTGACACCTGCAGATACAGCCTTTTTTGCAATCCAGGATTCGCTTTCCGGACCGGTCAGCTAATAAAAAAACAGAATTAACAAAAGAATCATTTCAGAAGGGTTGTATGGAAAAAGTTGTCTTAAACATCTTCTTAGAAGTTCGTGAGCGTTTCAATGAAGTTAAAGACAAAACTTCGTTGCTGAAAACGTATCTCGAATTTCATATATCCTCCCCCGGTATGGCCAAGAGGCTTGCAGGATTTGAGGAAATTCTTGGGTTTCAGCCCGAGCTACTTTACCGGAGCAAGGAAAGTGCTTATGGCATCTCTGTTATTTACACACTAGACGATGATGTCACCAAGGGGATAGTTGCGCACGAATTTGCTGAAATAGTTGCCATGGAAAATGATATTCATGACCATGAAGCCATTGACAAAATTTGCTTTGAGAGAGGCTTTGGACGGGAACTTCTCCTCGCCTTGGAGATGGTTTTACTAGGAAGAACGGAAAGGCACTTTATCGACTCAGGAGATTTGAGTGCAAGGATAAAGGCGTTGAGAACAAGCATGGACATAAAAAACGGTTAAAACTGTATGGTTAATTGTTTGGAGGCAAATCCCGTGCTTTGCGGGATTCCCAAACTGAAACGTGGGTAATGACGTTGCCTCTTATTTTACCGGATAGTAGGTTATGCTTCTGACAAATAGGCTACTTCGATTTTGCCTTTTTCTTCATCTACAAAAAAGAGAAGAATGGCTCCGATGATGAAAAGGAGTAAGATAGACGCAATGCCCCAGCGAGAAGCTACCTGTCCCACATGTATTATCTGTCCGGGTGTGGGGGACGTAGGCATCAAGAAGCGCCTTGCAATGAGCCCAACGGTACCTATCAATACCGGACCCAGAATAGTCGCAAACTTGCCCAGCATATTGTAGAAGCCATAGTATTCAGCTGTCTGATTTTTGGGTATCAGACGCGAATAGTATGATCGACTCAAGGCCTGAATCCCGCCCTGCACCAGACCGATAATGATAGCCAGAACATAGAACTCCTTTTTGTTAGTCATCATCGCCCCCCACACCGTTACGAACATGTAAACACCGATGGCAATGTATATCGATTTGCGTACACTCCAACGCTGTCCCAGTTTTCCAAATACGAGCGTAGAAGGAAAACCCACGAACTGTGTGAGTAACAGGGCCACAATGAGATCCTTTGAGGCAAATCCAATGGACATGCCATAATCGACCGCCATACGAACGATGGTATCGACACCGTCAATGTAGAACCAATAGGCAACGAGAAAAAGGAGTACGGTTTTTAGGTGACGAATCTTCTTAAAAGTTCCGACTAATTGCCGGAACCCTTCGGCTATGCAATGAAGCCCCGTGGCGGGACCGGTGGTTTTTTGTTCTTCCCGTACCCACAAAATAGTAAAAACAGTAAACAGGCCCCACCATAAGGCCACTAAAATAAAAGCATACCTGACAGCTGTTCCCGCATCGGGCAATCCGAATTTGTCCGGCATTAATGTCATTAATACGGTCACAAGAAAAAGTAGTCCCCCGCCAAGATATCCCATGGAAAAACCTAAGCCTGATACGTAATCTATTTCGTCTTCGCCCGCCACACTCGGCAAAAGGGAGTCGTAAAATATATTTGCACCGGAGAATCCAATAATGCCCATGACATATACGAAAATAGCCCAGCCCCAGTCTCCTTTTTGAACCAGGAACAGGGCAGCAGTCATTAATACCCCCATGTAAGCAAAAAAAATCAGAAATTTCTTTCTTGCAGATCCTTTGTCGGCAACCGCACCCAGGAAAGGGGCCATCATGGCAACAACGATGCTAGCAATAGAGTTACCGAATCCAAGTTGAGCAGTACTCATATTAACATCAGCGCCGTAGCTCCAATACTGCTTAAAAAAGATGGGGAAGAAGCCGGCCATCACCGTTGTAGCAAAAGCAGAATTTGCCCAGTCATACATTGCCCAACCCCAGACAGGCTTCTTGTTCTTATTCATACATCCAATCCTCTATCTTCGCCATATGGTTGATAAAAATGGTAAGGATGCGCTTATAAAAATTAAGTGATTAGAAAACACTATAAGCTATCTCAAAAATGCGTCTGACGCCCCATGGCGGCGTTGCGAGCCGACTCAAAATGCTCACATACTACGTGTATGCTACTCTTTTACGCCGCCCGCCGCCTTGCCCTGAACCCTGATCGATATTTTGGTATAGCTTCTAAATTATGTATCGCTTTTTTCTTCAAAGCAACAAATACGGGCTTATCGGAAAATGTTTGAACAAGGGAAAACTTGTCAAGATAAGTTACATTTGTACTCCATAAATTTCAAGACGGAATTTCTTTTGTAGGATACTTAGAACCCATCTCAAAATTAGAAGCCGCAAAATGTTCCATTTAGGCCATGCACCTCTTACGCTCTTACGACTTTGCCATGCTTGACGTTTGGGAGGGTGTCGTGCATGGAACCCGACGAGAAGAAAACTTATAGTCAAAAAGAGTCTTGCCTTAAAAGGAAATTTGTGGCATGAGAGGGCGCAGATCTTTGGAGGACTTTGCGCCATGGCTAACAGGAAAGTGCAAGTTGAGCGGAGGAAGTATAAGCGGTTTCGTGTCCAGCACGGTGCATTTGTCGTACTAAAAATGTCTGACACGGGAGCAGGTCGCTTATTAGAGATCAGCATGAATGGACTTAGGTTTGAGTATGCTGTTAGCAAAGCACCATCGATCCAAGCAACTGAGGTGGAGATATACGTGAGCTATGGTGGTTTTCGTTTGTATGGAATACCATGTAGGCCCATTTGGGATTTAGTAACTTATGAAATCCCTACGACTTCTTTACACATAAGACAATGTGGTATGGAATTTGGGGAGCTTACGCCTCAACAGGTATCTCAGATAGAATATTTTATCCAGAACCACACCATTGGTGAAGTGGAAGATGAGGAACCAGATAAACATTAATTGTCTAAGTGCACGGGCGGGGCGGGCCGTGGCCCTGCCTTTAACCTGAAAGCCTCGAACCAACTTGCTTCTCAACCTACATGAGGGCTTGGTGACGCCTGCCTTTCGGGTGAAGCCCCTGGGGTCGCGGATCACCTCTTCCCTAGAGGCTTTTCTTTTTTAGTATGCCTATACATGGTTTTTTTTGTCATGGTGTTAGGTATGAAATGGATAGGCCCCTTAGGGTTGTATCCCAAGCCTCGACGTCTTGACTCTCGGCTTCTTCTTACTCGGAGAAATGTGTGCCATGATGGGTGCTACACGCAATAAACCTTTGAACTGCTATAGCGAGCGCATTCCCTGTCCCGGCTTGTGGGGACTCCAGGAAGTTTCAACCAGGAGGTGCGTGATGACAAGGAGTACGGTCTTGCGAGTAAAGTATGTCAGACTGCCCATCTTGCTTGCACTGCTACTTTCCTCATATGCTCTTGCGAGCCAAGATTTCGTGGGTACCTGGACCCAAGAAGCAGACACACTTACCTATGTTAATCATAAACAGAGCATCAAAGTGACATTTCCGAATGACAAGTGGCGCGTGTGCACTAGACCCCAAATGAATTGCCCTCTGCCATGGGAAAGGCCCGCGTCGGATAGTAGTATCTATGACATTTTGCACGCCGTGGTTCCAGAGGTTCTGGTGACTATGGTGCTTACTATTGAACCAATTGAACCACGAGATATGACCCTGGTTCGTTATTTAGCTCTTAGCATAACTCACTTGGAACATGGAGCTTCAACAGGAAAAAGCCCTATTCCGGAATCTAAGGCTGAAATCATCCATCGTGAAAGTCAGGAGTTAGGGCTCATTACTGCTTCGGATCCAGCGTCGAAGCACCTTATAGCCGTCTTTAAGGAAAAGGGCAGGTTTGTGGTGCTATCCTTTGCGTGTGTTACAGGGCTTTTTGAATCTATGAAAGACCAGTTTTGGTCTATAGTCGATTCGTATAAACACCTTAAACTGCGATAACAAGCGTATTCCCTGTCACGACTTGTCGGGGCTGCAGGGAGCTTCAATGTACTGGTCTTGCCTTGATGCCACCCCCCTACATTGCCAGTTCACCGAGATTTGGGCCTATGCCTTGCGAAAACTTGCCATTTGCGCTACATACCTTTCAGGGAATTACCTGATTGACTGGTTTCCCGTTTGGCCAGTGATCTTACCTTCTTGACTGCGGGAACCGAGCCCAATATTTTTCTCATGAATCCATGAGCATGGTAATAATGGGTAGATAAGAAACCATGCGAGATAGAGGAAGGTACCAATGAAAAAGACATTTGTTCTGGTTGTCATAGCAAGCCTGCTGTTTGTCGCACGTTCCACCTTTGCCCAATGTCCGTCTGCTTCGGAACGTAACGTGATTCTCACCGAGGGCATAGCCGAGATAACGAGCCAAAACGATTCAGCCAAAGTTTCTGTTGCCATTGTGACCGATGGACGGAACTTGGAAGCGGTTAGCTCAGATAATGCCCGCATAACAGAGGATGTGCTACAGGCCATCAAGGGTTTGAATGTTGCGAATCTTAAACTTAAGACGTCCAATTACCGCGTGGTACCCCAGAAAGACTATAAAGCCCGACCGCCTGAGATCAAAGGTTATGAAGTACACAATGCGATTGAGGTTACGCTGGAAGGATTTGAGCCCGAGTATTTATCCAAGAATACTTCCAGGGTTGTTGGGAAGGCTCTGGAAAGTGGTGCCAACAATATTCACCATATTCAATTTTACATCAAGAATAAGGAACTACTAGAACAGGAAGCTCTAACCCAAGCAACCCAAAAAGCAATGGACCGGGCTAGAATTCTGGCCAAGGCAGCCGGGGTGAGGCTGAAACGGGTTGCTTCAATCAGGACTCAACCGATTCACATGCCGCCCAAGCCACATATGCTTCGGGAAGCCGCTGTGAAGACTGAAGCCGGCACACTGGCACCGCCGATCGAGATAGGGGAAAGCAAAATACGTGTCCAAGTCACTGTAGCGTATGAAATAGAGTAGGCATGTCAAATGACATGAAAAAGCAGGTGGGCTTGAGACAGGAAATGTTTTGCTTGACTACCATATCAGGGCTGTTAGGCGAATAACATTGCTGATAGCATGCAGCCCGTAGCGATTGACTTACAGGACATGATGTAAAAGTCGCAACATGAAAAGACCGAAAGAGTTTCGGTACGGATTCCAAACCTTCAATAACAGCTTGCCGTTGGTGGCTTCTAAGTATGGCGCGTACCTTCTAATTTTGGAGCCCGGGAACCAGCCCCAAGATGTTGTGTAAAATGACCTTTTGCTTACAGCCTCCCTACCACGCTATCCAGAGCTACTGATTTTTACCGTATTTTACTACCCAAAAACCCCCATTGCCATTTGTGGGAATTCATACCAACCAGTCACAATATAATGCAAATTGTCGCCAACATGATCACAGATCCACAGAGCCACATTGCGCGAGGTACACCGTGAAAATCCCAAGGCTCAGGAAACCGCGCTTGTTCGTCTTCTCTTTATAGCGGTTGTCAGAATAACGTTCCGATAAGAATAGATGACAATTGAAAATACTATTTGGCTCACTTGTGGGTGTGCAATTTTAGGATTTTTGAATTCTCCTGGCTAAATCGCGCACGCAGTGGTTCTGTTCAAGC
>JBFEUB010000170.1:0-7634 GCA_041547605.1 Desulfobacteria bacterium | reverse complement strand
CGGTGAATCTGGCAGAAGGCGTCATGAAATTGATCCACTCAGGTAATTTTGGAATTTATCATTTCACAGATCGAACAGAGGGGGGCATTAGCTGGCTTGAATTCGCCAAAGAGATTCTCAGACTAAAGGGACTCAATACCCAGGTCCAGCCAACCACAAGCGAAGAATTCAAGCGCCCTGCCAAGCGGCCAGCATACTCTGTCCTTGACACAACCCTTTTCACCCAACGCAGCGGCTACGAACCCGTACCTTGGCAGGAGTCATTGAAGCGTTTTATGGATAGTATTTAGTCAAGATTCTCGTGACAAGCAGTTTCCTGTAAACAATCGGCGCATCGTGGTCATGCTGATACTGAGCCCCAACATTCCCATACCATAGATAAACGGCCGCAAGGGAACAGAGTATCTTGGTGTCGGCGTAACTGCAATATGAACCAGGACAAAATACATCAGTAATAACGAACAGAATCTGGAGATAATAATCGCTTCATCGGAAAATAACTTGTGAGCTGAGGGGAACCACACGACTATGGAAGCAAACAAGGCACATGTTATCACCGGCCAATGGAGTGCCTGCATAACCTGGTATGTAAAACGGAACGTTTTGTCGTGATGATAGGGAGACGTTAGAACAGGATACACAAAAATATCATTATTGCCTAGCAACATTGTTTTCCAGGAAAAAAACGTAAGCGGTTTACCGATAAAATACCACCTGATATATCGTACCGGTTCATTTTGAAATCGCTTCAATATTACCTTCAGAACAGATGACAAGCTTCTGTTCGAATCAAAGTCAGGATCGAATTTTTGAGGTGCACCGCGACTTTCGGGTGTGTTTCGGTACATCGCTTCAGGATACATGCCCACCTGAACTGTAAATAAAGCCAGCGAACTGTCTGACACAGCATTTAGTGTGACAAGATTGCGAACCATCCAGGGCCCATAAGTTATCGAAAAGCCTATAATCAGAAAACTGACAAGGCGCAGCGCTTGAGTGCGTTTAAAAAAAATGAAAAATGCAGGAATCAGAAAAAAAATTAAGTACATCAAGGTGGGTCTTATCAACAAGGCGCACCCAAGCCCTATTCCGGTAATTATGGCCCATCCTCCGGTCTTGTTGGTAACGAGTCTTCGCATAAGATACGCCACTAATACTATAAAGAAAGTAAACAGTGACTCCGTGAGCATATAGATGTCGAACACAATAAGGTGAGGACTGATCGCAACCATAATCGATGCGGCCAGTGCCCACGTTCGGGACAGGAAAGCTCTTAAAAAACCAAAAGCGAGCAAGATAGTAAAAGTACTGATGACAGCTTGCGCCACCCCAATGAGCCGGATCATCGCCGGGGTTGGGGGAAATTCCACAAAGGGAATCAAGAACAGCGAATACCCCGGATTTCTGAAAGCGTCGGGGACAGGTTTATCCCGAACACTAATATTTGTCGTAGGTGTTTGCCTGGAATAGACGCCGTGCCGAAGAAGATTATACGCATAAAGGTAATAGTCTGCAGCATCCATCCGAACTGGCGTATCCACTTCAGTCTGCCTGACCATTTGCAGCCGCATGCCGAAGCCGAGCGCAAGGATAGCAATGATTATCACTGCGACAGCACTTTTTCTCATATCGCTTGTGATGATTTGAGGTAGTTTCTTCATTGTTTGTGTTTCACCGGCGTTAATTTGTTGCTAAAGAAGTACAAGACCGGTTCATTAACAGGCGAGTTCGGCCTGACAAATAGCACATACACGGACAGGCTGTCCAATTTTTTGAAGGTCTCCATTCGGTAGAAATACCGGCATTTTCCCCTGTGGATATGCATTTGAAAAAGATCCTTTTACATTATCATAACTCTCAACAGAGGATGCAGTAGGAATCCCTGTCGAGCGGGGTCATTTTGCGGAGAAGACATGAAAGTCTTTGACGTTACTGAAGAAAACTTCAAGTTTAGACGCATTGTTTTTCTCGCTCTTGTCCTCATGTTCCTCGATGCATTCGTTATGAAAATGCCGGCTCTTGGTGTGATGATCTGTTCCTTTTGGTTGTAACCTCAGGTATTTTGTGCTTATCGTTTTTGTTTAAAGACAAGAAATTTTCAATACGATACATCTCTCGGCAACCGGAAAGAAACAGAATAGTCAATATCCGATACGTCAATAATTCTTGATATATTAGCTATCTCTGCCTTATCATTGAGGGCCAACTTTCGACATGTGGCAATGGGGTCGCAGTGGGGTCGCGTCTTGACATGGGACACTCTGGCTTCCGCTCAAGTTCCAGTTCGGCTGGCATGAAGACATAAACTATGGTTGTCCATTGTCAAGGCCTGACCCCCCTTATCCCACTTTATCTCACGAGATACCACAGCGTTCTGTATGAAGAAAGGAGGTAAACGAGGATGGGTCTGAGTATTTGTTTTACTGTCATTATTTTGTTAAGCGTGGTTTCGTGTGGCAACAGGGTAGAGGAATTGCAGGAACAGAAAAAAGCGGCAGAAGAGGAACTCCAGACAACGAAACAGATGCAGCAGAAGGCAGAGGAGGTTGTCCAGCAGAAAGCTAACTTTAGACAGCCGAGCGCACCCTTGGACTCCAATAAGAAGGTTGAGCTCTTTGGGAGCGTGGCCGTGTGGGGCAGACAGCCCGGAACAATGGGTAACGCCCAAGGAATAATCGTGCAGTTATGCAATAAAGACAAACGGAAAAGCTATACTGCTTTTGTGGACTCCGACAATAGGTTTAAGCTCACGGTTACGCCTGGGAAGTATTCTTTAACAATAAATCAGCCTGGATATGAACTCCATCAAGAGGAGATAACGATAGATGGGAAGTTAAATTCGCAGCTACTGAGGCCAATAGGGTTGAAGAATATAAGATAGGGAAATGCAAGGATTATGCGCCATTGTGCAAAAGCAGGAAAAGATGAGACCCAGATATTTTGAGGACCTCACTGACGGTGAACGCCTCCATTGCAAAGCCCTCGTCATGACCAGGGAGGCCATCATTGATTTTGCAAAAAGGTTTGATCCGCAGCCGTTTCACGTAGACGAAGAAGCTGCAAAAAAATCGATCTTCGGTGGCCTTGTTGCCTCTTCTCTCCATACGCTCTCAGCCTGTACCCGCGCGGCAGTTGAAGCACAGGGCCATGTGGCCATTGCAAGCGGTGTTGGTATGGATCAAGTCAAGATGTTTAATCCAGTTCGCCCGGACGACATCATTTCGGTGCAGGCCTGGTGGACCGACCTTAAAAGGTCAACCACTAAACCAGATCTCGGGTCCGCGGCAATCAGGTGTGAGGTTACTAAGCAGCGACAAGAGCTCGTGGTTGAATACGGCTATCGTTATTGGGTCGGTTGCAGAGGTGCAAAAAACAGACGGTAAGTTGAGGGAAGAAAAATGAAAAAAGTCATTACGCACAAAAAGCTGCTTTGTCTTCCTTGGGCACAAACCATTTTGGGATCACATTTTAAGGGTAAAGTAAATTTTATGGCGTTGGATTGGGTAACAAGAGTGAATTTCGATCCTGCCATGCTTGGCATATGCGTTAACAGAAACAACGCCTCTTATAAGGCGATTCTCGATACAGGTGAGTTTAGTGTCAATGTACCTACCGTCGATATGGTTGAAGTTACAGACTATACAGGGCTGGTTTCTGGAAAGCGCGTGGATAAATCAAACCTGTTCGAAGTATTCTATGGTGAACTTAAGTCAGCACCAATGATTTCCGACTGCCCTATCACGATTGAATGTAAAGTAACTCAGACCGTGGACCTTCCCACAAATTCTTTTTTCATGGCTGACATTGTAAATATCTATTCAGAAGAAAAATACCTCACAGACGGAAAACCGGACGTCAAGAAAATCAATCCATTTGTCTTGACCATGCCTGATAATAACTTCTGGGCAATTGGAGAAAGTGTAGGCAAAGCGTGGAATGCTGGCAAGTCGGTGCGCAAGCGCTTGAAGCAAGAAAAAGAGGAGTAGAGAGGGATGAAATCAAGCATGGTGAAAACTCCGTGTGTGGGCGTCGGGGTTATCATCGAGAAGAATGGGCAGATACTTCTGCTCAAACGAACGGGTTTTCACGGAGCTGGGACCTGGTCAACTCCCGGTGGCCATCTGGAGTATGGGGAATCGCCGGAAGAATGCGCGATACGTGAAGTGAAAGAAGAAACGGGCGTGACAATTGGTGATGTCAGATTCAAGGGCATTACAAACGACCTTTTTAGAGAGAGTAAAAAGCACTACATCACGCTTTGGATGGAAGGAAAATATCTCTCCGGGAAGCCAGTCGTTAAGGATACCCTTGAAGCTAGCGATATAGGCTGGTTTGCATGGAATGCATTGCCGAAAACGCTCTTCATGCCTCTTAGGCATTTTATTGAAGGCAAATTTTATCCAGCGGAACAGGGATCACCAATGCCAGTAGAATATTGATTAAGGAGGTCTCAGAAAGGTCAATGACGACAAGGATTCTGTCTTTCATCGTACTTGGAATTTCATTGTTGCTGCACCACTGCTGCCCTCTTACATCAGTGCATCCTCTCTCAAGTCCTACTGATGTCACATATGATGACCGGTTACAAGGAATCTGGCGTCTTACAACAGAACACGACGATGTTGTATACTTCCATATTGGCAAGACCGAAGATGGTAAGACGCAGATAACTTCTATCGAACATAAAGAGAACGGTGAACTGGACATCGCAACCTTTATCATGTTTCCGACTGAAATTAGCAATAACACGTATATGAGTTTGAAGGTTGAGGATATTTCAGTCCAGTCGTTGAAAGACTCAACGGGTTATTTCCTTCTCAGGTATGTCTTACGTGACAACAATGAGTTCTTCGCGTCCCAGATGGACGACGAGATCATCGCCGAAGGTATCACGTCGGGGCAGTTGAAAGGAGAAATCACGTATAGACCCGCGGTGTCCAACAAAAAGTCGGCGGAAGAATCAAAAAAGGTTGTTGATTGCGTTCAGATCACCGATACGACCGAGAATATCGTCAAATACATTGAGACGATTGACATCAACCGGCTGTTTCCTGAGAAGCACAAGATGGTTCTTCAAAGGGTTAGTGATTAGCAGTCATGACGACTGGACGAGGCTAACGGCACACAACGCCGCTCCCCTTTCACCGCCTACCAAAGGGTTAGGGACAGGATTTGTGATTTCTGTAATCATTCCAACGCTTAATGAAGAATCGACAATAGCCGCTATATGCAGCGATCTGGTCTGTTGCTCAAAGGATCTGGAAATCATCATTGCAGACGGTGGGAGTTCGGACAACACAATTGCCATTGCCAAGCGCTTCTCTCAGACAAGAGTTGTCTGTGCCCGACGTGGAAGAGGGGCGCAAATGAATGCCGGCGCCCACCAGGCAGGAGGGGATATCTTGCTCTTTTTGCATGCAGACAGCTCCGTGTCGCCCAATACCATCCATCGCGTGGAACAAACAATGAAAGACGAATCGATCTACGCAGGGTCTTTTTGCCTGGCATTCGACTATCACAGCCCATTGCTCACGCTGTATTCAAAGGCAAGCAGAATAAACCATATTCTCTTCACGTATGGCGACCAAGGTCTTTTTATACGCAAGTCCCATTTTGAAGCCCTCGGTGGCTATAAGAATATATCCTTCATGGAGGATGTCGAGATTCAGAAGCGAATACGACGCCAGGGCAAATTCAAGAAGCTCGATATATCTATTCACACCTCTGCTCGTCGATATCTTAGTCATGGGATCCTTAAGCAACAGGTTATCAATACCGCTCTGGTTATCTTATATCATTCTGGCATCCCCGCACCTTGGCTCAAACATTTCTACGGTGACGATAGAGAAGTGAAGAGAACCTCACGTCCGGCCTTCAGCAAAGTTGAACAGGCGTGCCATGGAGAGTGAACGTCGTAAGAAGGTTGACGGGCTCGCAGCTCCGTTGGCCGTCTTCAGCTTACATGGATCGTTATCAGACAATTTCGACATACTCGCCCAAAGGCACCAACGCCCCCCGTCAGGCAGGACCCCGTCCCTCAGGCCGGGGAGGCTTCACAATATGGATAACAGCAATGGACAAAGTGGAACCGGAGTATTAATTTTAGGGTTGGAGAACATATCATGAAAAAACTAATGATAATGGCTTTTTTTATACTTTTTGTCTTAGGCAACTGCTCAAATGCCAGCGAACTGAGTGATCGAGAAGGTGATACTATGAGTAATTTACATGAAAACATCGAAAAAGCCACTTTAGCAGGAGGTTGCTTTTGGTGCATGGAGCATCCATTTGAAAAGCTTGATGGCGTTATTGAAGTCACATCAGGATATACGGGCGGTCACAAAGAAAACCCAACCTACGAGGAAGTATCTGCTGGGGGTACTGGTCATGTTGAAGCAGTGCAAATAACTTATGATCCAGATAAGGTATCCTATGCGGATCTGCTGGATGTTTATTGGCAACAAATTGACCCAACAGATGCAGGCGGCTCATTTGTGGATAGAGGTTCCCAGTACCGATCCGCCATTTTCTACCATAATGATGGACAGAAACGGCTGGCAGAACTTTCAAAGGAGAAGCTTGATGGGTCGGGAAAATATGATAAGCCTATCGTTACGGATATCGTTAAGTTTTCTAAATTTTATAAGGCAGAAGAATATCACCAAGATTATTACAAAAAACATCGCTTGAAATATCAATTTTACAGATCTCGTTCAGGCCGCGATCAATATCTGAAAAAGATTTGGGGGAACAAAGTGGACAAAAAATCCAGTTTCCAGAAGCCATCTGACGAAGAACTGATAGCAAGGCTAACCCGTGTTCAATATGAAGTGACTCAAAAAGACGGAACGGAGAGGCCATTTCACAATGAATACTGGGATAACAAGAGAGATGGAATTTATGTTGATATTGTTTCAGGAGAGCCTCTTTTTAACTCACTAGATAAATACGACTCCAAGACCGGATGGCCGAGTTTTACAAAACCGATTGAACCCGATGCTGTCGTGGAAAAAGAAGATAGAAGTTTGTTTTCAGTCAGAACAGAGGTCAGAAGCAGACATGCAGATTCACATCTGGGGCATGTGTTCAACGATGGCCCCAAGCCTACCGGTCTCAGGTATTGCATAAATTCGGCGGCTCTGAAGTTTATTCCAAAAGAAGATCTGGAAAAAGAGGGGTACGGAAAGTACAAGGAACTTTTTCAATAAAAAGGCAAGTCTGCTCTTGACGCTTATTGTTCCCAAGCAAGGGCCAAACTGAGACTTAACCGGCTCGCCCCCGGCGCACGAAATGCTGCCGCAAGGCTGATCATCGCTTATCATCCACCTACCACCAGGGGGAGGTCATGTTAGATACCCTGCATTTTGCTGCAGGGTGGGTTATTGCATGGAGATAGTGGCTGAAGCACAGGCTGGTCAAAATTTGAAAATGCGTCGTGTACTGGTAATCTACGTGTCATTGGTTATTTTGCTGTCTCTCCTTCCCAGCCCCAGCAGAGGACCTTCGCTCGGGTACCTCAGCGAGGCTTTCCATTTCTTTGCATACAGTGGGATGGCAGTGCTTGCTTTGCTAAGTTTTGGCTCCAAGAAGGCTGGGTTTGTGGCTCTCTTATCCGCAGTGGGACTGGGTGCTTT
>JBFEUB010000169.1:0-7638 GCA_041547605.1 Desulfobacteria bacterium | reverse complement strand
TCCTGATGATCCAGATATCTATGTTGTTATTTGGTCACAATTTATTGGTCACCAAATAGTGACTAAACAACGAGACATACCTCCTTTGTAGCCCCGTATCACTGATTCTCACTGTAGGAATTATTGCTTGACAAGTTCTTGGTTTCCTTAGTAGACTTCCTGTCACTCTAAGTCGCCGGTTTTACAATAATTCTGCGTTCGCGATATACAGGCTGTTGGTTCGAATCCTATTGTCTTCACCACTCTGCCGACGCATATTCAAACCTGTTTATGCTTGGTAACCCATGACAGAATCGAGAAGAGCATGACTGCAAAAAGGGCCAATAAGCGCTCCGTCAAGGTGACACGTGCTACCCAGGAAACGGACATTAAGGTTGAATTAACCATAGAAGGGAAGGGTAAATCCGCCATTACAACAGGCATCCCGTTTATGGACCACATGCTTGCCTTGATGACTGCCCACGGTTTCTTTGATCTCACCGTAGATGCAAAAGGGGATGTTGAAATTGACGAGCATCACACGGTTGAAGACATCGGGATCGTACTGGGTGAAGCCTTTGACAAGGCGTTGAAAGATCGAAAGGGTATCAAGCGATACGGAAGGGGCCTGGTTCCGATGGATGAAGCCCTGGCCTCTGTGGTGATTGACTTTTCGAACAGGCCTTTGCTTGTATATCACGTCAACCTTAAGCGTGAAACCACGGGGCGTTTTGACGCACAAATTATTCAAGAGTTCTTCAGGGCCTTTGCCAATCGAAGCGGCGCGACCCTCCACATAAATCTCATGTACGGCGAGAATACGCACCACATCATAGAGGCCGTGTTTAAGGCCTTTGGCCAGAGTCTCGATGAGGCCACCATGTTGGACCACAGGATTACCGAGGTCCGCTCTACCAAAGGGATGTTATAGGGAAACGGAGACATTATGTCTCGATCAGGCCATAGCCAGCTGTGCGCTATGCCTATATTGCTCATTTTGCTCGTCGTCAACGTGTGCGTGATCGCATGTGCCTCACGAGGCCATCCCCCTGCTCAGTCGGCACGGGTATTGAATATCGAGACCCTGCTGGTCGTGCCCTTCAATAATGCTACTGAACGATATGAGCTTGGTGGTGCCGTGCGATGTTCGATCTGCGGTGGTGTCTTTGCCGTAGGCCCCGTTACCCCTGGTGCTGAGCGCTATATGACGCAGCAGGTATTGACCGTTCTCAAGAATAAGACCACATACACGTTGATCCCTCCCGGGGTCGATGAAGGGGCTCGATCCGAGATCCTATCTGACTCTGCCCATCTATCGGATCGAGATCTTGTGCTTGAAATGGGACGGAACTTGAAGGCAGATGCAGTCGTTACCGGGACTATCTATCGTTTTAGAGAGCGTGTTGGAACGCGCTTTTCTGTGGAAACGCCCGCCTCTGTGGCCTTTGGCATCCATCTTATCCGAGTGGCTGACGGGCGGTTTATATGGGGCGGGCATTCTGATGAAACACAGCAACCTCTGAGCGAAGACCTCTTTAAGCTTCGTACATTTGTCGAACGCGGCGGGGGCTGGCTTACCGCTAAAGAGCTGGCCAAGTTTGAACTGAATAAGGTGATGGGAAGTTTTCCTGTTCCTTGACGGGGTGTTGCCCAAATAGCCGTCCACATAATTTTGAGGGAGCCGCCCAGGGGGACATCCTTTTTGAGGCAGGTCAATCCTCATCCTGCTCGTCAGTGGCAAATGGTTCCAAACATCACGAACCAGGCACACGCAAACGTTGCATACAAGCTGAGAAGCTCATTGTAAATGCTTCAGGGGCGTATGTCGAACATGGTGCCGTTGAGGGGCCTGCCAGGCTATATCAGTGACTTGACCTCAAAAAGGATGTCCCCCCTGGCGCCAACAAAACTGCGCAACGCGAGCAAGGTCTTCAAGAGAGCTATTTGGGCAACAGCCCGTTGTGATCTAAATTCTTATTTGGGTAGACTTTTGAATGCTCATCATCCCAGCAGTTGACATAAAAGATGGCCGCTGTGTCCGGCTCCTTCAGGGACGCGAAGGATCTGAAACAGTATTCTCCGATGACCCCTCTGCCATGGCCGCGAGATGGGAAGAAGAGGGTGCGGAATTGCTTCACGTTGTCGATCTGGACGGCGCCTTTAGGAAGAGCCCCCAAAACATTGAAGCGATCAGACGCATTCTAAATGGGGTTCGCATACCCGTGCAGCTGGGTGGTGGAATAAGGAATATGGAAACCATTTCTAGATTGCTCGATCTGGGCATCAGTCGAATTATCCTTGGAACCGGAGCAATTAAGAATCCTCGCCTGGTTGAACAAGCCTGTGAGGTCTTTCCAGATAAGATAATGGCGGGCATTGATGCCCGCAAGGGAATGGTGGCCATAGAAGGATGGACTGAAACGACTGGGCAACGGGCCGTTGACGTAGCCAGGGGTTTTGAGGGACTTCGGCTTGGCGGCATCATCTTTACAGACATTCACAGAGACGGGATGCAGACGGGGCCTAATATTGAAGAGACAAAACGCATGGCTGAATCTGTGTCGACACCCATTATCGCCTCCGGAGGGGTTGCCGACATCCGTGATATCAGGGCGCTTGCGGAACTGGAGCCTTTAGGTGTAGTGGGCGTCATAACCGGCAGGGCATTATATGATGGCAGACTCGATTTAAAGGAGGCCTTGGAGTTGGAGGCGGGGCGTGCACGAACCGAATAGCGTAATTTTTTGCTTGACAGAACTTAGAAAGGTAATTAAATTAAAAGATTCGGAAAATTTAGATTACCAGTTACAACCAATATAACCAAACCCTTTCGTGGAGTAGACTATCCGAACGTTTCCTATCTTTTTCCACGTGGCGTGTCCTTTGTTTAAACCGAGAGTCCAGGCACTTGTTGTTTCGTATTGTTTCTGTTGTTTCTGCCAACCTGCTCTTATACGAATTAAAACAGAGACTTGCCTCTAAAGAGCACCATGTCCCTGAAGGAAACCATCTTACAACAGCAAAATGCAGCAACGAAACTAAAGGACGTGGTGCAGATCAATACCCTACGCATGTTGCGCGCTGCTATCAAGAACCGAGAGATTGAATTGAGGGCCGAGCTTGACGACCGGGAGATTCTCCGGGTGATCCGTACCCAAATCAAACAACACAAGGACTCCATTCATCAATACAAAGAGGGCGGCAGACACGATCTGGCAAAGAAAGAAGAGCAGGAACTGACCATACTCATGGCATTCATGCCTGAGCAGCTTTCTGAAGAGGCCATAACACACATTGTGAGACGGACTATCCAAGAACTCGATGCCAAAGATATAAAGGACATGGGCAGGGTGATGAAAACGCTTATGTTACAGTTGGCTGATTCTGCCGACGGCAAAGTCGTGAGTGACATAGTAAGGAAAGAACTCGCCTCATAAGGTCTGGAGGTATCACATCTTGGCTGATTTCATAC
The DNA here is from genome assembly GCA_041547605.1 of Desulfobacteria bacterium. Classification (GTDB taxonomy): domain Bacteria; phylum Desulfobacterota; class Desulfobacteria; order Desulfobacterales. The sequence continues at coordinate 4,187 of JBFEUB010000169.1, read as the reverse complement.
CCGAAGACATACTTGCCCATGTGAGGGATGCAACAAATATTGTTGATGTGATTTCGGAATATGTTGCGCTCAAAAAAACTGGCAAAAATTTCATTGGGTTATGCCCATTTCATGCGGACAACAATCCTTCCTTCACGGTAAGCGAGGAGAAGCAGATATTTCACTGTTTTGGGTGTGGTCAGGGTGGCAATGTTTTTACTTTCCTTATGCAGTACAATAATGTGAGCTTCCCGGAAGCTGCACGGTTTTTGGCGCAAAAAAGCGGAATCGTGATACCGACCAGAAAGATGTCCCTCGCTCAAAGGAAAGACTTCGAAGAAAGAGAACGGTTGCTCAAGATTAACAAGGAGGCTGCTGATTATTTTAAAATGATGTTGTCGGATCCCTCTTCAGGCAAACGGGCGAAGGATTATTTGAGCGAACGGCAGATGATACCTGAAGTCACGGATCAGTTCATGCTGGGGTATGCACCACAGTCGTGGACCGGCCTCACACAACACTTTTCCAGAAGGGGCGTTCCGCTTGATGATCTTCAAAAAGCAGGACTGGTGATTGCAAAAAACGGGAGACATTATGATCGATTTCGTGACCGGGTCATTTTTCCCATCCTTGACATTCATCAGAGAGTCTTGGGTTTCGGTGGACGGAGCTTGGATGATAGCCTCCCCAAGTATCTCAACTCGCCTGATACACCGGTCTATCACAAGAGGCGGACTTTATACGGACTACACATTGGCAAAGATGCTTGCCGGCAGAGTGGTTGTGCATTTGTGGTAGAAGGCTATTTTGATTTGCTGGCTTTGCACTGTCACGGCATCCAAAATGTCGTGGCAACTCTCGGAACGGCCTTGACGCGGCAACAGGTGCGGATCATGAAAGGCCACGCCCGGCAGATGATCCTTGTTTTTGATTCAGATGAAGCTGGTATAAAGGCAACTGAACGGAGTCTGCCCTTGTTCCAAGAAGAAAAAGTTGAAGCCCGAATACTGATTCTTCCCGAGGGAAAGGATCCGGATGCTTACATCTTTGCAGTTGGTGCCGATAAGTTTCTCAAAGCAGCTGAAAAGGCTTTAGGTTTTATGCCCTTTCTCATAGCATCTGCGATCAGAACACATGGCCTGTCACTAGAAGGCAGGGTCCGTATTATTGAAACCTTAAAAGGTCCTCTAGGGTCTTTACTCGACGGCGTGAGCCGTTCGGTCTATATAAGGGATTTAGCCGAGCGCCTGGACGTCGATGAGTCGGCCATCTTAGAACAAGTGCGGGTTTCAGCAACAAAGGACAAAAAGGCTATCTCTTTGATCGAGCCACAACGGGGCTCAAAACTTGAAAAGGCTCTTATTGCAATCATGTTACAATACCCAGAAGGTGCGTCCAGTTTCAATCTTCAAGAGATCATAGAGGGGTTTGAAACAGTCGAGCTTAAGAAAATAGGGCAAATGATCTTGGAAGAATCCGGTTCCAGGACTCCTGTCACAGGAGGTGATCTGATTGCACAGACTGATGACCCTCAGACCAGGAACTTGATATCATCATTGTTGATGGAAAAGATTCAGGTGGATCCTAACAGCTGTCGAAAGATTGTTGGACAGTACCAAGCCCACCTTAAGAAGCGGCAGATCAGACAACTATCAAAGCAGATCAAAGAGGCCGAGAGGACAAACAACCAAGAGCTGTTGAATCGGCTCCTTGCTGAGAAACTAAAATGGGTTCAAGAACATTTGGAAGTCCCATCATAATAACCCATTGTTAGGTTTGGAAGGAGATTCTTATGGCCGAGACGACCAAGGTTGAGAATCTGAAGCAACTCATAACCAAAGGTAAAAAGCAAGGCTACCTGACCTATGAAGAGCTCAACGATGCCCTACCAGAAGGCATGGTTTCCGCCGACCAGATTGATCAGATGATAATGGTGTTTGACGAACTGGATATAGAGGTCGTGGATGGAACCAAAATCAAGTTATTTGAGCCAGATATTCACAAGAAGATCCGAGAGCAAGCGGCAGCGCCACCGCCTGAACCTGAGCGAGATGTATTTGGCAGGGTCACGGATCCGGTCAAGATGTACCTGCGCGAGATGGGACTAGTATCCCTTCTGAGTCGGGAAGACGAGGTGGAGATCGCTAAGCAGATTGAAGCAGGGGAACAGGAAGTGCTGAAGGCTGTCGTGCAGTCTGCCACGGGTGTCGAGAGGATTATTCGGCTTGCTGATCCACTTTCTAAAGGAGAAATTCGGTTGAGGGATGTCTTGCGGGACGTGGATGAGATCGATACCTTTGTCGAAGAGTCGGTGCATACGGAAAAAATTTGCAAGATTATTGATGATATTCGAGAAATTCATAAGGAAAACGCCCGCTATCGAAAATCCCTTTTCGACAACAAGATGGACCCCGGTGCGCGTCGGAGAGCGAGGCGTTGTATTAATCGGAGGAGCCAGAAGATCTTGGAACACATAAAGGATTGGAGATTGGATGCCAGGTTGATCACTTCTATTGTTGATCAAATTGAAGCTCATATCATTCGATTTGACCACCTGGATAGGGAGGTTTCACAATGCGCCTCACAGTTAGGGGTCACATTGACGGAGTTGCGGGAGGGGTGTAATCGCAAAACAAAATTTGTCGCAGAGTTGTCAAAACAGAGCCATCTGAAGAAAACTCAAATCTCGGCCATAGTCAAACAGGCCAGCCAGGTTATAGAAAACATTCGTCAAGAAGAACTCCGGCTGAAAATGAACAGTCTAGCACTAAAGCGCGTGTTGACCCGAATTGAGCAAGGTCAGTATAATACCAGAATCGCTAAAGGAAAAATGATTAATGCCAATTTGAGGTTGGTAGTTAGTATTGCAAAAAAATATACCAACAGAGGGCTTCAGTTCTTGGATCTGATTCAGGAAGGCAACATCGGCCTTATGAAGGCTGTCGACAAGTTTGAATACCGAAGGGGCTATAAGTTCAGCACATACGCCACATGGTGGATCAGACAGGCTATCACAAGGGCGATTGCCGATCAGGCCCGAACCATCCGAATCCCAGTCCACATGATTGAGACGATTAACAAGCTCATTCGAACCTCTCGCTATTTGGTCCAGGAGTTGGGCAGGGAGCCAACCCCAGAGGAAATCGCTGAAAAAATGGAATTTCCTCTGGAAAAAGTCCGCAAGGTCTTAAAGATTGCAAAGGAACCCATATCTCTTGAGACACCTATTGGCGAGGAAGAAGACAGTCATCTCGGCGACTTCATAGAAGACAAGAAATTCATGTCGCCTTCTGAGGCTGCAATCACTTTGAACCTTGCAGAGCAAACCCGAAAAGTCCTGGCGACTCTGACTCCCCGTGAAGAAAAGGTCTTACGTATGCGATTTGGGATTGGAGAAAAGTCAGACCATACGCTTGAAGAGGTGGGAAAAGATTTCACGGTAACCCGAGAACGCATTAGACAAATCGAAGCCAAAGCGTTAAGAAAGCTACGCCATCCCACGAGGAGCCGCAAGCTGAAGGCCTTCCTGGAAATTTGACAGGTTTCTCAGAAATAGGAAGCTTGGCCCCAAACGGGGTACGGGAAGCGAGTTGGATTCGATTGAAGTTCGTCGCACCGAGATTCTGGCGAGGCCCGTCGACGAGCACTGGTCGAGTTGCTGCAAAAATGCGCTTGCTGTTGCATTCCAATTTTCTTGACAATAAGAGGCGTTCTGACTAAAGATTTGTTGTACCGTTCCCTGCAGCAAGACTTCGGTGGGCTCACTCTCGCTGCTGCAGGGAATGTTCTGTCTGACGGCAGTGCTTCGCTGCGAATGTGTGGAAGGTACCACGTTATCTTTGCCTGCTGACTCCATGAGGGTATGCGGAGCATGTGTTTGCTCATGCGCATGACTCGGACTATTCGGGCCCATAGCTCAGCTGGAAGAGCCACCGGCTCATAACCGGTAGGTCCCTGGTTCGAACCCAGGTGGGCCCACCAAAAGGAAAACATATCTCTATGATACGGCGCAGGATTAGACACGGGAAGCAGCATGTCAAAAAGCCAACTGGTTGGCCCCGGTTGCAGAAAAGAAAGGTGTGATCCCTCGGATCACACCTTTCTTTTTTTTAGTGAAGAGGTGTACTGAACTGGCATTTCAGTCTAGAAGTGATTTCAAAACCTCTTTTCTCGCCGGTTTGGCCATTTTGACAAGTTCTAAGCTCACT
>JBFEUB010000168.1:0-7657 GCA_041547605.1 Desulfobacteria bacterium | reverse complement strand
CCAAGAATATGGAATCGCCAAAAAGCCATTTTCCTTGCTCCGTGAGCATTTTCGGGACATCAACTTCGCTCCGCTAAATCATGCACACAGTGGTTCTGTTCAAGCCGTCAGGCGCAACCGGAGCGCTAAAACTCGGGCCTGAGGCCCTCAAACAGTTTATGATTCTTAACGTTCCACTCAGCTGAAGTCCGGCTCCGAAAAAGCTCAGTGTCGCTCGGAAAAGGCTTTCGGCTCCAGTATCAGTAATAGAACTTATTCCTGGGACACGACACTAGAGTGATTGCCAGCAATATGTTCCATTTCATGGACGGATACGGAGGTTTTTCCGTATAACCAAACGGAACATATTTAGGAGAACTGCGTTAGATGCCCCCTTCGTGACTCCATCACCAAGGAGTTGGTGAATGGATCTGTGGCATTCGTTCCCTCCATGGGTTGTTCAAGTAAGGCTTTACCCCAAGTATAGCTCCTGTTTACTCTTGTAGGCCTCTTCGTCACGTTCGCCTCAATGCGATAAACACCGCACCGCAGCCTGTCAGACTATATCAGTGACCCGACCAGGATGTCCCTCTGGGGGCAAGAAAACTGCGAAAGACAAGCAACATCTTCAAGCGAGCGGTTTGGGAAACAGCCCGCCTACCATTGATTTCTCTAAAAGTATGCTTACTTTGGCACATAGGGTGGGCTGTTTGCGGAGCTTGTCAACCTACTTTGTTCATAGAGCATCGCGAGTAAACCGTATGCGACAGCACGAGCAACTGCTGTATGGGAGAGACATTAATAAGACATCAAAAAGAGCGGGATTACCCGAAAAGCGATGCTGCTCTTCTGAGAAAAGATGCATTTTTCTGAAAGGGATTGTCTTTGCAGGGCAACGTAAGCAAATTCGTTCTTCCAATCTTGGCGGGGCTATGCATTTTGATGGTTGTACTGTATTTTTCGCCCTGGCGTTTGCGAACCGGTAAAAAGGTCATTGAGATTCCGGTCGATGTGGTGGAGGTCAAACAGGTTGATGAGGGTGGTGTGTGGTCCGTCCCAGGAGACGTAGTTTCAGGGAAAGTAGGGCCGTCTTCTATGCCTTTTGTTTTAAAGGTGAAAAACCTTCGCACGGAGCAATTGCGAGTTAAGATGATTGGCTCAGCCAACGGCCATGTTCTTCTCCAGAGTGATGAAATTAAGCACGGAGACTTGCTGGTATTACAGCCTGGAAAAATCGGGTCAGGCCGGGCGGTAGTCATTGCTAACGGATTGAACCATGAAAAGCTGCTTCGCCTGACCCTAGCGGCTGGCATGGCTGCTGTAATGTCTGAAGACATAGATGAGAGTGTTCGCTTCATATCGGCTAATTACCGCGACAATATGGGCTTCGATATCGACTTCATGAAGAAGTTGCTTAAGCGAGCTTATAAGGAGTTTGACCAACCTCGCCTCGAGCTCACTCAGCCGCCAGAAGTCCAGATTGAAGGTAATAAGGCTCTCATTCGGGCACAGGTGAGGTTGACCGCGGTGTATCGCGGATCACGGAGTTACCTGCTTGGTGACCAGACCGACCCCAATGAAATATTTCTGGTATTGGACAGATCCGGCATCGGCTGGAAACTCTCCAGGATTGAGGGGCTGCGCCCCCTTGGCTTCGAGGAAGGATCACTTAAGCTTTTAGGAGCTCGGCTTGGGTTGCCTCTCACTGAGGCCGACCGAAGGGAGGAGCAACAATTTTGCATGCCCTGCCGCCAGAGAATGGCCGAACGTTTTGGCCCGGAGCAGGGTCAGCAATGAGGGGTCACTTCAGGCTAGTAGAAATCCTCGATTCTGGGGCCTGCCATAGTCTCTGCTGGCGGAACATCATGCAAGCTGAAGTTTGAACCCCAAGCACGCGCCAAAAGTTTCAAAAGACCGTGGACATCCTGCTGCGTCATTTTGTAGCTGTGGTCATCTGCAAACTGACAAGACGCGCAGGGTAGGTCCCGCAACTTGCGTATGGCTGCTTCTCTGAGGCACGTGCTGTAATAGCGACAGTTAATGTTTCTCATCAGACCAAAGTCTGCGCGCTGCGGACGTCACAGTGACACGGCCGTGTTACATCTTTGAAGATACCTCCTGCCCATCACCGAGGATCTCAAACGCGCAAGGGTTGACTGTTTAACCGTCTTCATGAGCCCTCTATCCTTTGATTCACGGCCCCTTGTTCTCTAAAGGCCGGTCCTCACACAGAATTTGTTCCCTGAATATACCCTCGATTATGCTGTAGTACTGAGAATAGTCAGGAAATGCGTGGCTTAACCAACCCACATCAACATACAATTCCACGCTATCATCCACCATTAAGCTATAACAGGGCGGATCTGTCTCCTGGATCCTGATAACTTCCAGTTCTTCCTGAATCTTTTCAAGCTTCTCTCGGTTGCTGATTCGTGCATTGATGTAAACCTGCTTGGTCTCATGGTTCAAGATGACAGTTCTTACAGCCCTTGGGAAGTTTTCAAACGATTGTTCCGGAGCAAGCTCGTATATCAAAAGGTTGTTGTTCAATTCTGGGTTTGCACTCACTAACTGTCGCTTCATTTGCTCTCCTTTTTTTGCTCCATTGCCATCTGCTTCAAGGCTTTTCCCAATGGACTTTTTGGGTCGATACCTCCGGGGTCAAGGTCAAGTATGGCCCGAGTAATCTTGGTCCGATAATCTCCCGTAAATCTGTCAATCCCAAATTGTTGAAAAGCGATAAAGGAGAGCCGGTCCACCAAATTACATGCCTGAACAATTGTCTCGCCCTGGTCACGATCCCCTGTAGCCGCCAGTGCCTTGATGGTGGCTCTTTCATAGTTTCTCAGTTTGAAGCTGGTTGGATACTTTTTTAATTCACCCATGAAAATAATACCGGCATGCTGTTGGACTACTTTATTTAAAAGATATACAATACACTACCACAATCATAAAGTAGTGTCAAGACTTTTTTGTTCTTGCGGGTGCCCGGGGCGCGCCTGGGGGTGAATGAGGCACAAACGCGCCTGTTTTAGGGCCTTTGCTGTGACCACAAGGGTCAAGATCCCAGTCCGTTAAAGTCTGAAGCCAGACACAACAACCTGCTGGGGCCTTCACGAGAACATGCCAGGATGCCCCACGCGAAAGCGCGGTAAAGCTGCGGGTTCAAACGATAGGGTCAGATCTGAGGCCCGTCGCCGTCGGTGGGTTGAGCTTTCACAATTCGGTTGATGTAAGGTGAGAGACATGCTATTTGTTGGTCATGGGCTGGTCATAGGAATGGCGCTCCGATCTCATCGGGCGTGAACGGCAACAGCGGGAGCGTTCCCTGTCGCGTCCTGTCGGGACTGCAGGGACCTTCAATCGAAAAAAGAAAAACGAGGCATTGTAGAAAAAGCCGGTTCCTCAGCGAGGAGGTTCTCATGATTACGATAATTTCGGGTATCGTTCTACTGTTATTCTTTCTTGCTTCGGCTATAAGAATCCTCAACGAGTATGAGCGGGGTGTGATTTTCCGCTTGGGGAGGGTGATCGCGGCCAAAGGCCCTGGCTTGATTATCTTAATACCCATTGTTGATAAGATGGTGAAGGTGAGCCTGCGCCTGATCGCCATGGATGTTGATCCACAGGACGTAATTACGCGGGACAACGTCTCTGTGAAGGTCAATGCCGTCATTTACTTTAGGGTCATGGACCCCGTGAAAGCGGTGATTGAGGTAGAAAACTACATGTATGCCACTTCTCAGCTTGCGCAGACGACACTTCGGAGCGTATGCGGACAAGCGGAGCTGGACGAGCTTCTTTCTGAACGAGAAAAGATCAACAACCAGCTTCAAGAGATCTTGGACACACATACGGATCCCTGGGGGATAAAGGTTTCCACCGTTGAGGTCAAGCATATTGATCTGCCGCAGGAGATGCAGAGGGCCATGGCCAAGCAGGCCGAGGCCGAGCGCGAGAGACGTGCCAAGGTGATCAATGCAGAAGGGGAGTATCAGGCGGCCACCAAGTTGGCCGAGGCAGCAACCATTATCCGGGAGCATCCCATGGCCTTGCAGCTTCGTTATCTCCAGACGCTGCGGGAGATCTCGGCAGAAAACAATTCTACGACCCTGTTTCCGATCCCGATAGATCTTTTCAAGCCGTTTCTCTCCCTGGTTGAGAAGCTGAAACCTGAGAAGGACTAAAGGCAAGGGTCTTTGACGGTTTTTGAGATAGCTTATACCTGTGAGATTCGGAACAAGAGAAAAGGCGTCATTAACCCGTAATAATGTCGGGTAGCTATAGTCTTCACGAGTAAAAAGGAGAGTTTATTTATGGGAAAAAAGGAGAGACAAGACAAGAAGGAAAAGCCCCTGGAGCGGATGACTGCCAAAGAACTGCGGGAGCTGGCTCTAAAAATTCCGGAGATCACCGGAGTACACGGCATGAACAAGGCCGAGTTGCTGACCGCCATCAAGAAAGCACGGGGCATTGTGGATGAGAAGATCAAAACGTCTGATGTGTCAATACGTCAGATAAAGGAGAAGATTCAAGTCCTCAAGTCGGAGAAAGCCAAGGCGCACGAAAACAAAGACAAGGAAAAAGCCAAGATATTGAGACGGCGCATAAGCCGGCTTAAAAAGAAGACACGGAGAGCCGCTTAGGGCTCAGGGGCTGAGATGGTCACCCCCGCCGACATAGCGTTTGACATAGATGGTGTGTTTGCCAACACTATGTCGCTCTTCTTGGAAATTGCGCACAGTGACTATGGTATTAACCACATTCGATATGAGGACATCACCACGTATTTTCTTGAAGAGTGCTTGGACATAGATCCTGAGATCATCAGGGTCATCATAAACCGCATATTAGAGGGAGAATTTGAGCCCGAGCTTAAGCCGATAAACGGGTCTGTCAAAGTACTTTCCGAAATTGGTGAGACACACCCACTTCTTTTTGTGACTGCGCGGCCACAGCTTTCAATCGTAAAGGAATGGGTGCACCGCATGCTTCCTGTGAGGCCATCCGATATTGAAGTGATTGCCACGGGCACCTTCGAAGGAAAGGTGGACGTGCTCAATGCACGCGGTGTCCGGTATTTTGTCGAGGATTGTCTTGCGGTGTGTCATATGTTAAGCGAGCACGGGATCACCCCTATACTTTTTAGCCAGCCTTGGAATCGCTCTTCTAATCATCCATTCAGGGAGGTCAGCAGTTGGGCTGAGATTAGAGCCCTCGTTGACCTTGACGCCTAATCGTCTTAACCATTTTTTTCTTTGATTAAGTGAAAAAGTGTGGTAATTTTTATGTTTTTTGAAGAATAGACCTTTCACAACACAGCAGCTGGTAGCCTTACGGGCGAGTCAACATTATTATGAGAGCGTGGATAGAACAGTTTATTGAAGCACTATCAGCTGAAAAGGGTTTTTCTCCGAACACTTGCAGGGCTTACCGGAACGATCTTGGACAGTTTTTTGCTTATGTTCGAGAATCGGCAGACAGTTTGCTAAAAGGTAAAGAAGAGGTCAAGTTTACTGACGTGGATGACATCCTCATCCGTTCATATTTGGGTTTTCTGCACAAAAAGAACCAAAAGAGCACGATTGCGAGGAAGCTTTCAGCCCTGAGGTCCTTTTTTCGATTCCTTGTCAAAAGAGGTGCCATAAAGACAAACCCGGCCGAGAGCATCTTAACCCCTAAGCGAGGAAAGCCCATACCAAATTATCTGCCAGTGGACGAAATATTTCGCCTCTTAGACGGTGTGAAAGGAGAATCACTGCTGGCCTTGCGGAACCGGGCCATTTTGGAGACCCTCTATTCCACGGGCGTGCGCGTGGCTGAGATGGCAGGCATGGATGTTGGCGATCTAGATTTCGACAAAGGCTTTGTGCGGGTTATGGGGAAGGGGAGGAAAGAGCGCTTGACTCCTGTAGGGAAAAAGGCGCTTGCCTGCACACGTGCTTACCTCGACAAGAGAGGCAAGGTTGAAAGATCTGATATGGCAGGGAGTGATCCTTTGTGGATAAACAACAGGGGAGGCCGTTTAACTACCCGTTCGATAGCCCGACTGCTGGAACAGGTGATTCGACAGTTAGGACTATTGCGTCCAATAACTCCTCACGGGTTTCGGCACACCTTTGCCACGCATATGCTTGATGCAGGTGCGGACCTCCGGGTAGTGCAGGAATTACTAGGCCATGCAAGCCTGACAACAACCCAAAGATATACGCATGTGAGCATCGATCGGCTGATGGAGATTTACGATAAAGCACACCCGAGACGATAGAGGATGGGGAGCATTTCAGAATTCTTACACAGCTTAGAATGAACCCGAGTGTCGAATATCGAAATCCGACACGCAGTGAGGCTTGCGCGAAACAAATCCGAAATTTGAACTGCAACAGCGTGCGCAGCCCCTGTAGCTTGCTGCAGAGAGCTTCAATACAAGATGTTCAAAACGTTATTCACACGTAATGAACATAAGCATACAGTCTTCTATACGATAATGTTTTGGATTTTGAGTTTTGGTCATTTGAAATTGTTTCGTGCTTCGGATTTTGGATTTCGGTTTTTCTGATTTCGTGTTTTCGTGATGCATTTCATTGGGGAGAGTTGAGATGAACGGAAGACACATAGACTCTCATGGAACGACGATCTTGGTAGTGCGACGGGGCAAGCAGGTGGCGGTGGCAGGGGATGGCCAGGTGACCATAAAGGATACCATTATGAAACACCGCGCCAAGAAGGTTCGTAAGATATATAATGACAAGATTATTGTCGGATTTGCTGGTGCCACGGCTGACGCCCTGAATTTGTACGAACGCTTTGAAGGAAAACTTGAGCAATTCAACGGGAATCTCACGCGATCCGCTGTTGAGTTGGCAAAGGACTGGAGGACGGATAAGTATTTAAGAAGGCTGGAAGCTATTCTGGTGGCCGTTGACCGTGATCACTTATTTTTGATATCCGGTAACGGCGATGTCATTGAACCGGACGAAGGGGTTTTAGGAATTGGATCGGGAGGCGCTTATGCACAGGCCGCGGCGATTGCCTTGATCCGTCACACAGAGCTGGATGCAGGAACGATTGCAGATACTGCCATGAAGATTGCAGCTGGGCTTTGTATATATACAAATGAGGATATTACGATTGAAGAACTAAAGTAACTAGAAGCTATCTCAAGAATGCGTCTGACGCCCCATGGCGGCGTTGCGAGTCGGCTCAAAATGCTCACATACTACCGTGTATGCTGCGCTTTTTCGCCGCCCCGCGCCTTGCCCTGAACCCTGATCCACTTTTTTGAGATAGCTTCTAGTGTCGTGTCCCAGGAATAAGTTCTATTACTGATACTGGAGCCGAAAGCCTTTTCCGAGCGAAATTGAGCATTTTCGAAGATGACGTCCCGAAAATGGTCACGGAGCAAGGAAAATGGCTTGATGGCAAAGACATGTTTTTTGAACTGACTTGCGAGACACAACAATAGGTAACTACCTTGAATTGAGGCAACCTCAACTTGTTCACATTTTAGGCACTTGTATGCGATATATTTGACCTTATTTTACAACATGTAACTATCCGTTTTGAGTTTGGCTCAGGGAATACCGATGAAGCAACTGACACCACGTGAAATTGTATCAGAGCTCGACAAGTACATCATTAGCCAGAACGATGCCAAGCGCTCTGTGGCCATTGCGCT
>JBFEUB010000167.1:0-7689 GCA_041547605.1 Desulfobacteria bacterium | reverse complement strand
TACCTTTTTTTTAAAATAATGGCAGCCTTGGTCAAACGTGCTCAGACGGCTTTTGGTGAATCATCACTAAAACATTGCCGGGGACCTTCACGGCTTATCATCCCCTTACTTATCATCCACTTTTCACTACCCATTTCAACTATCCCTGTACCGCTTCTATCTTTTATTAAGCAGACTCTTGCTCTGGTTTTGATTATGTCGGTCGCATGGTTAGCTATTAAGATATTTTACGTTATAGAAGATCTAATTCTCAGGCAATTCAGAATCGACGTAGCAGACAATCTCAGGGCCAGAAGAATTCACACTCAGATCAAAATTCTCAAGAAGATGTTTGTTGTTGTTGTCGCCATACTGGCTCTGGCCATTATCTTGATGACCTTCGAAAAAGTCCGCTATCTGGGCACCAGCATTTTGGCCTCAGCAGGGATAGCCGGCATTATCATCGGCTTGGCTGCCCAGCGTTCTATTGCCACCTTGTTGGCTGGCCTCCAGATGGCCATAACACAGCCGATTCGTTTAGATGATGTGGTGATTGTCGAGGGTGAATGGGGTCGCATTGAAGAAATTACTCTGACATATGTTGTCATGCGCATCTGGGACTTGAGGCGTCTGATTGTGCCGATGACATACTTCCTTGAAAAACCGTTTCAGAACTGGACTCGGGTATCGGCCGAATTATTGGGGACGGTTTTTCTTTATGTGGACTACACCGTACCGGTTCAGGCTGTTAGGGAAGAGCTGCGCAAAATTGTCGAAAACTCAAAACTGTGGGACGGCAAGGTATGTGTTCTGCAAGTAACCAACGCCACAGAGCGCACCATGGAGCTTCGGGCACTGATGAGTGCTAGGGATTCTTCCAGTGCTTGGGAACTGCGTTGTGAGGTTAGAGAAAAACTAATCCACTTTCTCCAAGAGAACTATTCCGACGGCTTGCCCAGGATAAGGGGCGAGCTTCGTCCCTCTTATAAAGGCGCGACAGAGCCAACAAAGTATGTCGAGAACGAATCGGGATCTTAGAAGCGTTTTTTAGTTGATTTCAGGTCAGATTTAATCATAGTGCCATACTATTGATGATGCAGCAAGCCATAAGAAGTTTTTTAACAGTGGTTTATATCTTTAGCTGCTGCCTTCCTTCAGGTCGCACGACTGTCAAGTTAAGATTACAAGAAATAATCTCAAAAATAGCCAAATCCGAGATAATGCCATAGATCCCTGAAAATCGAACCGCTGAAATCCTCCACGATCTGAATGCCCAATCTTGAGTTTGCCCCAAGAACTAACGATTTGGTGTGTTATCTTGAAAATCCCGGGATGTATGATATTCTGAAGTAACTATGCATGGCCTGAGCCCTGATCCACATTTTTGAGATGGGTTCTAATACTTACGGTCTTTTACAGGGCCGCTGGGAATCCCTTCAAAGCATGGCAGCCATCCCTGATGACAGCACTGCGAAAGATATTCCGTTTCTACAGGCATGAATGTTGTTTTCCGTACACAATGTCTTTCTTTTTGGTATTGTTCATATATGCAATTGATTTTGGTGTTTCTGATCAGGCACTGTTATGGCCGAGTATTATTTCATATTTGATTTTAGCGGGTTACTACGTTCAAAATGTAAGATATTACAAAAGGAATGTACTCGGCTCGGATGATCCTGAATTCTTTATATTGATGCTATCTTTCAAAATAGTCCTGTGGGGTCTTTTGTTTATCGGCTTACTCATTTTTTCCCTGTGAACCTAGCTCAAGATATTGAATCCCGTAGGGAGAGCATCTAATAGTCTGCATGGAAGTAGCTGTGGGTCTATCGGACATAGCATCTTCAGATACGAAGCCATAATCCCAGACTCAAGCTCTCTCATATAATCGCTAATCGAGCCAAATTTACGATAATGCCATAACATCGCAAAAACCGAACCTCTGAAATTTCTCACGATCTGAATGCCCAATCTTGAGTTAGCCCTGAAAACTCACGATTTGCTGTGTTATCTTGAAAACCCCTGCATTTATGATATTGGGAGAGACTGTCGAAAAAGTCGAAATAGGGCATTTTAGTTATTCTCGCCTGTAGCAAAATCAGCTACTTACTAACTGCGAAAACCCTCAGAATCATGGCTTTGAGGGTTTTTCGGCAGTCGGAAGATATATGGGAAAACTCACGGTTCAAATATCCAAAGGTTTGGCAAGATATATTGAGTTCGTGGCACTCGAGCTTTGATTGGTGACAGCCCCGTCGAATAGGCTGTTTCCAATCTTTTTAAGGAGGCATTTTATGTTCGGACTTACAGGACCTTTAGGGCATACTTCCCTATTCGTGATTTTGGTGACCTTTATTCTGTTCGTACTAGCCCTCTTTACCAAAGGACTGACGCACGACATCTTGCTTGAAGCCACTGTGTTCTTAGTGTCGGTAAAATTGATAGTTATGGCTTATAGGGACTCACAGGCGACAGATTCCTTGCACAAAAAACTCGACGCCATAATGCGGCAGTTCACGCTGAATGTTCCCCTCAGTCATAGTGTTAGTTCAACGGGGGAGAGGGCAGTCTCGGCCACAATATTCCAGGTGAAGCTTTCCTGCCCTTAAGGGTGGGGGGGCCTCCGGGCGGACGACTCTCAGTTCATGATATAAAGAGACAATTCCTAAAAGCCAGGGAAAATTAAGGGACGTCCATGAAATTATGACATTCTGATAGTGAAAGAGTGGAGTCATGCCTTGACATAGGACATTGAAGAGCGTCAATTAAAGCTATGCCTTTGGCAGGCCTTCTGGCCGTCCCAACAATGTTATGATATAGTTTTGATATCTCCAGTCCTTGCACACCAAAGATAATGGGAAGTACTTTCTAGAAATCTCCGCCCTCCAATATTCAAAACAATGTAAAGGTATCTGCAATCGGCTTGCAGCCTCCAATGCTTTGCATCTCGGGGCGATATTTTTACCGCCTATCTCCGGTTCGGGGGCGAATCCGGCAACTATCTACACTGGACTGTATCAATCTCCGAATCTCGATATATTGCCGTGGCCGAGTGCGAGATAAGAACGGGCATTGATCTTTTATTTCAATTCTGCCAGGTCTTTGAGAATCACTAGGGAAAAGCCGAGGGGAAAGAGCATGAGGAACGGAAGGGCTATCCAGGTGCTCCTTTGCCAGGCAAAAAGCACAGGCAACAAAGTGTACACAACGAGGGTTGCGTTCAAAACCACATAAATCAAGGAGGGCTGACGGTATAGAAAAGCCAAGCTGGGCAACGGACCTCGCCCATGAACTCCGAATTTCGGGGTGCGTTCAAAATCCCCTCCCTCACTCACCATTCCTTCCAAAACCGCCAGTGCAAGGCTCGGCGCCAGACCTATAGCGCATATGGGAAGGAGCAGTAACCGAGCGACAGAGCCTCCTTGCTTTTGGACGATAGCATACACATAGAAGTAGAGCAGTACAACGCTACTTGCCAGGAGGAATAGAGGCACATCGAACCGTAACAATTGATACGGCCCAATTCCCACTCGGAAAATGATGGCAGGATAGAGCGTAAGGGTCACAATTGTACCTAGCAGCCAGCCAAGGTTGGCCAAAAGATGGACCGCGGCTTCGATCTTTAGACCAAGGGGCAAGAATCTATCCAAAAGTATGCAGGGGAGAATCTTTCTGGCTGTTTGGACAGAACCCTTTGCCCAGCGCTGCTGTTGGCTTCGAAAGGCGGCCAGCGTCACAGGTAACTCCGAAGGCACAACCACGTCGTCCAAGTATACAAAGCGCCATCCGGCCAGTTGGGCACGGTAGCTAAGATCCAGATCCTCAGTCACGGTGTCTGCCCTCCATCCTCCGGCCGACTCGATGGCTGTTCTACGCCAAATACCTGCTGTACCGTTAAAATTGAAAAAGAGTCCTCGCCTAAACCGAACCTGGTGTTCAATGCCAAAATGCGGGCCCAAGAGCAAGGATTGAATGCCCGTAAGCCAGGAGTGGTTTGCGTTGAGAAAGCCCCATCGGGCCTGGACCATCCCGACTCTTGGATCGGAAAAAGAGGGCATAGTGCGTAGCAAAAAATTAGGAGAGGGGAGAAAATCGGCGTCAAAAATAGCAATGTATTCGCCGCTGGCGGTAGACATACCCATAGCCAATGCACCGGCCTTGAAACCATGACGGTGCTCCCGGCGAAGAACTTTCATGCAAATGCCTTCCCGAGCCCAATGGGCTGCCCGACCCTCTACAATTTCACGGGTGTCATCTGTGGAGTCATCTAAAACCTGAATTTCCAGTTTGTCCTTTGGCCAATCCAGCTTTGCAGCTGCGTCAAGAAGACGGGCTGCTACGAATCGCTCGTTGTACAGCGGCAATTGCACGGTGATTCTAGGCCTTCTCATGGCCCAAGTCCGAAGATAAGGAGATGTTACAGGACTTCGGCGTTTGGTGAGCCAACAAAGAAGAAACCAAAGCCTGTGGAGGCCGTAAAGTGCAAGGCCGCCCAGGGCGAGGAAGTGAATGACGGTCCAGAACTGTCCACTATCAAAAGCCATAAACATAAATAGACATCACTGCATTGCAACTGAGGGGGCATTCCCTGTCCCGATATTATCGGGACTGTAGGAAGATTCAATGGCCAAGTAACTTTGATGCGATACAAGTCCAAAGTACGTGGAGTATTCGATATGATTCGTGGATCTACCGGAAAACCAAAATAAGTCGATCACGGGCAAGTTTCTCGGTGTCTGGTGAGAGTGCTGCAGTTGAGGGCATTTGAACGCGGCGCCGGATCATTCTTTGCCCCATCTAAACAATATCTCATAATGTGAATTAACAAACCCGGACGCGTGAACCCAATTGTACCGCGTTGACGCAGCCAGACTATAGAGGATCTTCTACCACTGTCAAATTGATTCTTCCAATGCATATTCAAGAGGGTTATTCATAATATCTATTTGATTCATCGACAAGAACCGTCTAGAATGATGTAAAATTTTGCATCGTTTTACCCGCAGGAGCGTGCTTGTTTTTTGTAGCTTGGGGCGGGGGCTATCAATCAGAGGTCCCTGAAGGACGTGAACTTTAGCGAGGATTTAGACTCAGCTACCTGTAATGGGGCATGATTTGACATGTACCACGGGAAAACCATAGCTCTCTTACTGCCGGCAAGAAACGAAGCCATTACTTTGCCGGACGTCCTTAGAGCCGTGCCGCATCAAGTGGATCGGGTCCTCGTGCTGGACAACGGGTCCACAGATGAGACCGCCCAGGTGGCTAGACAATATGGGGCACATGTTGTGCCAGAGTTTAGGCCTGGATACGGCCGAGCTTGTCTTGCTGGCCTCATGGCTCTGAAGGAAAAGCCGCCTGATGTTCTGGCCTTTGCAGACGCGGATGGGAGCGACGACCTTGCCCGCCTCCCAGACCTTATTGACCCCCTAATAAGAGGCGAGGCGGATCTGGCACTGGCGCACCGAGTTCCTGCACATCCCGACGCCATCAGCCTGCAGCAGCGACTGGGTAACTGGTTTGCCACCAGGTTGATAAGGTTTTTGTGGGGCTATGACTACAGCGACCTCGGGCCTATGCGAGTAATTCATTGGGCAGCCCTTTCTGATCTCGAAATGAGCGATCCGGACTACGGGTGGACCGTGGAGATGCAAATAAAGGCGCTCAAGAAAGGGTTGCGAGTGAAAGAATATGCTATGCCTTACAGGAGAAGAGCAGGGGGTCGATCCAAGGTCTCCCGGACACTCATCGGCACTTTGCGGGCGGGTATGAAGATTTTCTGGGTTATCGGGCGGGAGGCAGTGAGGACAAAGCCCTCTCGGATAGGCAAATGATATGAAGCCAGGATATATTCCCCAGGTTCGGTATCAACTCCTGGAGGTCCTATTCTGTATAGCAAGAAGAAAAGCCGCAACCGGAGCCAACCAGATCATGAAAGGCGTGGTATCATTTTCAACCCACTCCCCAAGCACGGCGTAAGGCATAAGGACGCGATAGGCCAGAAAGACTGACCAACTTAAGGTTAGCCCAGCAGGCCCTGCAGAAAAGGGCAACAGGCAAACAAGATAAAGTGCATACCAGGGATGGAGGGTGGGCGTGAGAAGCAAGTAGGCAATGGCAATGCCGTAGAAGACGTGCAACGCCGGTAGAAGGCTTTCTTGGCCGATACTGCGGCGTCGGGATCTTCTTTGCTTCAAGAACAACCTGACGTAGGAAAATGTTACGGTGAAGAGGAACGCAAATGCAAGTATCCATCTGGCTATGTTGCCGGAAGACGTCAAACCATGGAGGGTCCGATAGGCAAAGTTCCCAAATTCCCAATGGTGGACGTATACAGCCAGAGTAACCAGTGCGTTTTTCAGGTCCGGCAGAAAAGGAACGGTCAACAAAACTGTCCCGGTCAACCAGCCAATGACAAAGGGGCCTTTGCCGCGGGGAGGAAAGAGGATGAAGCATCCTGGCAAAAAAATCAAGGGGAAGAGTTTTACTAAACCGGCACAGGCAAAGGTGAGGCCAGCAAACAAAAAATAAAAGGCCGTGCTTGAGATAACGGGCGTGGGAGACTCCCGGCGTGAATCCATGGGGTCCTTTGAGAGCTCTATCACTGACTTGGCAGTCAGGAGAGTGAGAAAGAAGAGCAGGATGCCGGCGCCATCAATGTGGCCTGAACCTGCGATTTCTATGATCGGGAGGGGGTGCCAGGCATAGAGGGCAGCTCGCCAGGATGGTAATTGCAGGCGGGAAAGCAACCGCAAGATAATGGCACATGTGACAAGATCCATTGCTACCAGAAGGACTTTTAATCCAAGAACGCTCCCGCCAAGCGCTGAGCCTGCCATGAATATGGCTTGGGCGGCCGGTGGATAGATGGTAACGAGGTGAGCATGATTGACGCTCTCAAGCAACAGGGCCAGGGCCTCCGTCTGTGGTTTGACCTCGATAGGAGCCAATGAATAAGGATTGTGGCAGGTAAGGGACCGAATTCCATCCCAAAGGTATCGGTAAATATCGTCGGACAATTCAGGGTGGCGGCACAAGAAAAGAGATCGAAGAAACACAGCTATGACCATGATTGTGACAGGTGACCAATTGACTGCTCCTTTTTCTCCTGTATGCAGAAGCACCGCCAGTAGGCCGATTACCCCGGCTGTAACGCCAATGAGGGTGGGAACGGCCAGACGCAAATCCGCCTGAAAGGCCAAAAGGCCGTAGGAGGCTGTGATGAAAAGAGGTATCCCCCAGTTGAGTAGGGATCGTGTGGGCGTTTTCCCGTATATTCTATCGCTCATTATATTAACCGTCTGTGCTTTGCTGTGGGACGGCAAGTTGGCGTCGGCCTACGACCTTGCCCTCATCGAACCCGTCACTCTTAGCCGTGATCTCTCAGCGTGGGGGATCCTCGATGCCCGCCCCAAGTCCCAGTGGCTCGCAGGCCACATTCCCGGCGCCCGGTCGTTTTGCTGGGAGGATTATACCAGAACAGATAATAAAGGAATACCTTACCGGACATGGCGCCCTGAAGACATGGCTGAGGCCCTTGGGGAAATGGGCTTGACCGAAAAATCCCCGGTCGTTGTATATGGAGGTGCGGACAAGAGTTGGGGAGGAGAAGGCTGGTCCTGTTGGGTGCTCACCTGGCTTGGGCACGTGGGCCCCATCCGTTTGCTATACGGTGGGATTCAGGCTTGGAGCAATCACGGCTATCCACTG
>JBFEUB010000166.1:0-7699 GCA_041547605.1 Desulfobacteria bacterium | reverse complement strand
GTACTTTCAGCAAAAAGACAACAAAGGCGGAATCAATCTCAACGAGTGGTGGCAGGACCAGAAGCAACGTAAGGCCGAACAGGAAGATACCGAAAAGCGCTTGGCAGCCTTGGAAAAGGCCGTGCAGCAAGACCGGCAGACCCCTGAGACCGCGCCTCGGGTGGCGGCAGTAGAACCTGCCCCGGTGCCTGCAAGCCCACCAAGGACTGAGTCGTTCCACAAGCCTCGGCTCAAAGTAGCCCTGGTGGTCCCACCGGAGGCCTATGAGGCCGCTCCGGATACAAAGCGGCTACTCCTTCAAAGCATACAGAGCCAGTTCGCCGGGCACTCCAAAATTTTCATGGTCGGACCTGAGTTGGTCGACGAGATCCTGCTCCAGCAGGGCCTGGTGGTCAAGCAAGAGAACACAACGAAAATTGCCCGAGCTCTGGGGGTGTATCCCGCGGCTCGACTGGTCGTCTTTGTGAACGAACTTGCCCTGCACCGCGAGGGTCAGGGCATGGAGGGCAGCCTGGATTACACCTTGGTGGATGGGTTCTCTGGCAGGTCCATCATCGCGGGTGAGGAAATAGGTGCTTCCAGCACCGCAGGGGAAAGCCATTTGTTAAAGGAACTCCTCTCTAGCATGGCTCTTGCCGTGGAAGAAAGAGCGGCTGAACATGCATGGCTGTCCCGTGTGGCCGTGGTTGAAGGAAAACGGATTTACGTCAGTGCGGGTGAAGCCTCAGGGCTTGCGTCAGGTGACATCTTGGCAGTATACGGCCCCGGGAGAGAGATCATGCACCCTACGGCCAACGTCTCAATGGGCTTTCAGCTAGGTCCTTACAAAGGAAAGGTCAAGGTTGTGAACCTTTTTGGAAGCGATGTATCAGAGGCCACCGTCGTTGCTGAGGAGGGCCAGATAGAAGTCAATGACCTCGTAGCTCTTCCAGGCGACGCGAGCTAGTGTTGTGTCCCAGGAGTTTGTTCCAAGAATATGGAATCGCCAAAAAGCCATTTTCCTTGCTCCGTGAGCATTTTCGGGACATCAACTTCGCTCCGCTAAATCATGCACGCAGTGCCTCTGTTCAAGCCGTCAGGCGCAACCGGAGCGCTAAAACTCGGGCCTAAGATCCTCAAACAGTCTGTGATTCTTAACGCTCCACTCAGCTGAAGTCCGGCTCCGAAAAAGCTCAATGTCGCTCGGAAAAGGCTTTCGGCTCCAGTATCAGTAATAGAACTTATTCCTGGGACACGACACTAGAAGCTATCTCAAAATCCCATCTGACGCTTGATCACTCTGTTGAAATTCTCCTCAAAATGCTCACCCCGGCGCGCTTGGGACTTAACATCCGCTTTCGCCTTGCCCTCGAACGAGATCTCAGATCTTGGAATGGCTTCTAGTAATCTGTTATACACAGCGTCATAAATTCGTGCGATTCTATATGAAACAAAAGGATCGGTCCTTTTAGCCGACAGAATCTGCAAGATTATTTGGGTCCTTTTGTTGCTTCCTCACCTTCCAGATAAGAGCTTTGCATACCTACTTTGACGGACCATCAGGAGCTTTTTGGGGTACCCATCCGGGCGAAGCGAACGTACCCGCCTCGATGGAAAAACCCCAACTGTATGAAGCCGTTAGGCCGAATTTAGCGCAAAGGTTGCGCTTGATGGCTTGACACAGAGTAAAAGATGCACTTCATGCCAGGATTTAGTGAGCAAGCCTACGAATGGGTCAAAAAGCTCATAGGAACCAGCGAGAGGGGGAGAGGGGGTTGTTCAAAGGTTCCCTTATGTCGTTTCCGTCAGAATATCTATTCTAAGGGGCAGGGGATTTGGGGTAGTGGTATCCTGTGTCCACTTGCCCGGTGTCGCCTACCTTGTCGATTCTGGTGGTCTTATCGCCCAAACCGAGTTTTTCAGCCGCAGCACTTCCGCCATTTACGCAAGGGCTATCTGACGCCTGACCAGAAGCCCGTTGGCTCAAGTAGTAATTCCCGTTTTTTTCTGAAGGAAGCGAAACAAATAGCGGATCCTTAGAGATATCCTTATGGCCTGGGGGGGCGCCTACGTAGTCATTCTCATTATTCCATACGTTGTTGTAATCATTCGTGATGGTTGCCCCGGATCCCGGAAATAGTTCGGTTCCTTTGAAATTTACAACGCCCCCAGTCTTGTTGTTGGTTACTATATTATTCTCCAAAATAACGGTAAATGTACCTGGAAAAGGGTAACCAAATACAAAGCCTCCGCCTCTGTCTGTCTCAGCGTATTGAAGATTATTAGAGTCAATCGTGTTATTTGAGATGATAACTTTGCTCTGATTAAACGAGGTTATACTCACGCCACATTGGAGATTCTTAACAATAAGGTTGTTCTTGATAATGATATCTTCACCAGCAAATCCTCTAACGGTAGACACGGGGCTGACTGTGATGCCACAGACATTGTCATAGATATGATTCCCTTCAATATAAGGAGATGCCACTTCTCGACACCCAATGCCGATATGGTTTCCAAAGATATCATTTCCCTCAATTCGGGGTGCTGAAAGTCCCCTGGAGCCGATGCCTACGATTCGATTATTGTATATCCGGTTATTATATATGTGGGCATTGTTGCCTCTCCCATTACCAATCCCTACCAGATTATCGTAGATTTCATTATTGTATATCTTGGTCTTGCTGGTTATTATTCCACGTCCGTGCAAACCAATGCCAACATGACCATTGCGGTTGATCTTGTTGTTAACGATAGTTGGGGCGGAATCCCAAGCATTGATTCCGTGTCCCATGGATCCGTCGCCGCCTCCGATAATGATGAATCCTTCAATGCGTCCCGCTTTATCGGCCAGGTAAGGCATAGAGATGGTATTTACATTTCCTTCTTTGCTTCCACCATCTAGGGTCGGCCAATCTACACCTATCAAGTCTATGCTCTTGTCAATGACTATATTCTCTTTGTAAGTGCCTTTTTGCACCACTATGTCATCCCCAGGATTGGCGGCATCCACAGCTGCCTGAATGGTAGGATATTCGGCAGGCACATTTCTCTTTCCGTCTGCAGCACTGTGTCTCGTACTTACATATACCCTGTCCTTGGGACTGTCTGCCTTTCCGTCGTTCACTACCAACTCGACTTCATAGCAGCCTAATGCATCCACTGTGAAAGTGGGACTGATCGCATTAGGATCAGAGAGGGTGGTCTGGCTTCCGGAAGGCCTGAAGGCTATCTGCCATCGGTAATTCAAAGGATCGCCATCCGGATCTTTACTCCCACCGCCATAAAGGGTCACCGTATCACCCAAGTACACGTTGGAGATAACCTCTCCAGCATTGGCTGTGGGCCGGTGATTGCGTATCGCGCTTATCGTGATGATATGAGGTTCGCTGGATTTGCCCCATCGGTCTGTTACGATAAGTTGAACCTTATAATCGCCAGGAAGATCTGCCTTAAAGGTGGGGTCGACCGCCTTGGCATTCGAGAGATTGGCCTTACTTTGACTCGGTTTTGAACTTAACTTCCACTGATAAGACAACTCGTCTCCATTCGGATCGCTACTATTACTGCCATCTAAGGCTACTTTATCTCCCACATTCACTTTTTGTGAAGGGCCAGCTTGCGCTTCAGGGGGATCATTGGGTTTTCTCTTCTCGCTTTTCGCAAAGGGTCCGCCGTAGGCTCCCATATCATTGATGGACGAACCCATAGACGGAGGGAAATTAACATCATCAAACTCTGAACTTGGATCTCCTGCATCAATGGCTGGTGAGGTTGGTTGCAGATGGTAATTGTGATGAAGTGCATCAATGTAAAGGGGATCAGACATGATATCCTTTAGCTTCAAATAACTCTCTTCATCCTCGTAACCTCCGTATTGGCGGCGGATGCACGTCAAATAACCCGGGTCACAGTCTTCCGTCTCGTTATTGGCGAAAAGCAGATTATAAGAATATCCTTCACCTGCAGCCCTAATGCCGGAGTCCTCATTGTGGGTAATGACATTATTCTTAATGATTGGCACTGCACCCGGGTCCTCCGCCACAATACCGGCCCGTCCGTTGGCCACGACCGTATTATTAATGATGTCCATGGGGGTTATGACACATCTGATGCCTGCCTCCTTGTTTCCGTAAACAATGTTATTGTAAATCTTGCCAGTTGATGCTTGAGCCTCGATACCGGCTCGCCCATTGTTATGTATGATGTTGTTCCGGACGTCAATTTTAGAGGGTATCATGCCTCCGGTTCCAATACCTGCCATCTTATTTTCCTTGATGACATTTCCCTGGATCTTCAAAGAGCACCCATTCACCATGTAGATGCCTGCCTCTTCATTTTCGGATATCACGTTGTTAAGGATAGTGGCGGAGCCTCCGCTACAGTAAACCCCTGCAGGCGCGTTTGCTTTAATGATGTTATTGATGATGGTAGGAGACGTTGACAGGCACTGTATTCCAGCGCCTATAATGGAATCTGCGCGTTCAATGCGCGTTGCATTGATGATCGTAAACCCGTCCAATGTGGCGTTGTTTGCACCGCGTACGGTAAAGCCCCCTTTCTTTCCTCCGTCAATGGTAGTCACATGTGCAGTCATATCTCTGCGTGAGAAATCCTCGTTCCATCCTCCTTCTAAGCTAACACCCTCCTTCATGGTGATATTTTCATAATAGGTCCCCTTGGATACCCGTACCGTATCCCCTTTCCTGGCGGCATCAATAGCCTTTTGAATAGAAGCGTAATCTTTGGGAACACGGATGGTTGCAGCCGAAACTTCGCCTGCGAGGCTCAATCCAACAATCAATGACAGAAGAATTCCACATAGGATCCACACCGAAGACTGATACAGCTTTTTTCGTTTATGCATAATCATTTACCCCCTACATGACCCATTTCCGAATTTACGTGGCATAATGTTTTACTATAATCATTGATCGCCCTTATTGCAAACTGGATCTAGTGTCGTGTCTCACAAAAAAAGTTTAAATAGTCGTTAAGCAGCTTAAAGCCTTTTCCGAACGACATTGAGCGTTTTTGGAATGAGATGGCAGCTGAGTGAAGCGTCGAGAATCACAAACTGTTTGAGGGCGTTAGCCCGAGTTTTTGTGATTCAGCGGAGCGAAACTGACATCCCGAAAACGCTCACGGAGTGAGTAAAACGGCTTTACGATGACTCCATGTTTTTTAAAGAAACTTCTGAGACACGACACTAGACGCGTCTCAAATTCCGTTCCATGATAGAAAATCCCGAATTCTTCAAGGTCCAATCAAAACGCCTTTAGCGGCAGGCGTGGCTGCTTCGCGCGTCATGAATAAAACACTTACGACATCTGGGACAATAGACGCTCAGCCATGCTTTACGTTACGGGATTGGGGCTACCCCCCTGAATCTGCTTTGGGTCCTCCGTATGCGCCCATATCATTTCTTGATCCATCAGGATCATGATACATGGGGTCAGGATTTCCCGTATTCAAGCAGGGTGAATCCGATTGCAGGCTAAAATCTCCATTTTCCGGGTCGACAAAGAGCGGATCAGCCGAGATATTGCCATTGACTCCGCGAAAATCGCCATCCCCTACGTTTGAATGATCGGGCCTGGAAGAAGGGCTGAACCATCCAGAGTACAGGTCGTCGTCGTTTTCCCAGACAATGTTATTGACGATTCTCACTGAGCCACCTTCAAAGAATATTCCCCCGCCATATGCAGCGACATTTTCCGTGATCGTATTGTTAATGATGGTGCAAAACGATCGGTCGCACGATATGCCGCCACCGGATTGGGCCCTGTTCTTCCAGATGACATTGTTGGTTATACGGGGCGTATCTCTGTCGCAAAATACGGCACCACCTGCGCTGGATGCCCCATTTGCCACGATGCGGTTGTTGGCGATATTGGGCGAGGCAGCGTAAGAAAAGATCCCTCCACCAAATTTGGCGGCATTGTTTCTAGCAATCACGTTATTGGTTATAGTCGGAGACGATGATGGGGCGCAGTAGATACCGGCGCCAAAAACTGCCTGGTTGCCCGTGATGATGTTGTTTATTAGAGTGGGAGACGATAAAGGCGCGCAATAGATGCCGCCGCCCCGAACAGCTTTCGTATCCGGGTCATTGATGCTGGTTACGGTAAACCCATCAATGACAGCCAGAGACTCTTCAGAAACACTAATGACCGGGCTGTCTCCTCTTCCCTCAATCATGGTCTTTTTAGCTCCAAATGAACTCTTCAGGGTTAAAGATTTTTTAGAAATCTGAATGTTTCCCGCGTATAGTCTGTATGTTCCCGATGCAACGATGATCGTGTCGCCCGGGTTGGAGGCATCAACAGCCTCTTGAATGGTCAGGTAATTATTGGGAACCTGCAGGATCTCTGCTACCGCATGATTTGCCAGTACGAACGAAAATATAATCGCCCAAAACGCGATTTTCACAGCTTTGTACAAAGATGAGACTGTCCGGCTCGGCGGATCAGACGCATATGGGAGCTGAGAGCTGAAAGCTGAGGGCTCAAACGTAAAATAAAGATCAACCATTTTCTTTACTGAACGAAACTGAACGCTTTGCAAACGTCTTGGTTACTTTTGCCACCCTATAAAATCTATGCCGGCTGTGACGTTATCATAGATATGGTTGCGCCTCAGGGCAGCAGCAGGGACATTCAACAGCCTCATCCCTGCAGTCAGGTTGCCAAAAATCTCGTTGTCTTCAATAATGGCTTCGTCCACATTATAGAGGCCTATGCCTGCCCTTCTGTTATCAAAAACCGTGTTGTAGGCAATGTCCGCCTTATCGATCTTGGACAATCTCATGCCTGCTTTTAGATTCCCATAAATCTGGTTGTTCTCAATGACCGCTTTGATATTGGTCCCAGCCCCACCAAGCGCCCTGAGGCTAATGCCTGCTCGCCTGTTGTGATAAACAATGTTGCCCCTGATGACCAGTGGCTGCGCGTGAGAATCTAGATATCTGCCGCCTATGCCAGCGCCATTTCTGAAACATACATTGTTTTCTATGACCGGCCTGGCATATTCTCTTAGCCCAATACCCGGCGCATCCGGATCTTTATCCGTGGCATTAGGAAACTGATTATCAAAAATCTCATTATCTGCGATTAAGGCAGCAGAATTAGGACCATTCGATATCCCGGGGCCATGATTGTCATAGATGACATTGCTTCGAATAATAGGCTTGGCCACGGTCTCAAGCGGTGGCCCCATACCTAACCCCAGACCCGTAGATAACATCCCGCCCCAGCTGCGATTCTTAGCCACGATGTTGTTGACCACTTCAGGCGAGCAGCCTCGAATCTCTACGACAAAAAGATTGATCCCTGAGACATACTTGGGCATATTCACCATCGTGAACCCGTCCAGCCTCATGGGAGCCGTGGTATCTTTGGCAAAGCTAACCAGGTATCCGGGGGCCTCGAGCCCGGTTCCGTCAATGATGGTCCTCACGGCCCTTTTCAGGACCTTCTTATTGCCAGGACCATCCACCAGGTCATTACCATCAGTGCCCGCAAAACTCACCAGGTTGACCCCCTCCTTGATTTCGATGCGCTCGTTATAGGTGCCCGGCTTCACATACACGGTATCACCCATACCGGCTGAGCCCATGGCTTCCCCAATCGTGGCGTAATCATCCGGCACAAAAATGTCCTCGGCTAACGCCCCCTGGGGTAACAAAATGGCCAGGATCAAAAAAATAAAGCCGATTTTC
>JBFEUB010000165.1:0-7800 GCA_041547605.1 Desulfobacteria bacterium | reverse complement strand
GTTTGATGCCCAGCCTGCTACGCAGGCGTCATGTCCAGACCACTGAGCATTGAATATGCTGGCGCATGGTATCATGTAATGAACTGCGGCAGGCGGGGTGAAAGGATATTTTCGGACAAGTTAGACTACGACAACTTTCTTACTTTGGTTAGAAAATCTTAAAATATGAGGAGCTTGAAGGTTACAGGCCACTTGTCTGATGCCCAATCATTATCAGCGGAAAAACTCAAAGCTGTTCTGGTCAACCGTCAACCGTAGACTTGACCCCTTTACCCTTTTAGCCAGTGAATTGAGAGCGGAGGCATAGAAATTGGGTTTGAAGGGGGAAGAAGACTCAGGATGCAGTGTGCTCAAGCTACGTCTTGAAATGGGCGTCGTACTCGCGATTCATCTCGGCAATATAGCCGTGATCCGCAAAACTGAAATAGGTGTTGTCGCCGATGATCAAGTGCTCGAGGATTGTAACGCCCATAACCCGGCAAGCATGAATTAACTCCCGGGTAATGCGCTTGTCTTCACGGGATGGCTTTGGCTCTCCTGATGGATGGTTGTGCACCAGGAAAAGGCCAGCGGCATGATACCGAAGCGCTGCCTGCACCACCTCTCTGGGGTAAACGCTGCTGGCTGTCAGAGTCCCCTCAAACAGGTCTTCTGTAGCGATGATTCTGTTTTGGGCGTCCAGGAAGACGACCTTGAATATCTCCCGTTTTTTGTCTCGAAGGCTGTGGTACAGGTAATCGAACAGTTCCTTGGAAGAACGGATCGGGTCCTTTCTGATGAGTTTTTTCTGAAGATAGCGTTCGGCCACAGCCCGGACAAACTTGATGCCAAAAATGTTGTTGGGGCCGATGCCTTTGATTTCCTGGAGTTGTTCGGGGGGCGCTTCAATCACTCCCTGCAAGGTCTTAAAGCGGTTCAGAGCGGCCTTGGCTTGCTCCTTACAGTCCTTGCGCGGGGTGGCCAGAGTAAGGAGCAGCTCTATGACTTCATAGTCATGGAATCCATCCAACCCAGAGGTCAAAAATTTCTCTCTTAGTCGCTTTCGATGGCCTTCGCCTTTGTGGGATGTCATTGGTCAATGACGGCGCGCGCAAAGTGAACTAAAGTGAGTTAAAGCGCGTGATCTTGCAAGTTGCATTCCGCATGGCGCCTGTCAGCTTGAAAACATTTCTGAAATCTGCATGGCGCCTGTAGGCTTGAAGGCACCCCCGCAATAAAGAATCGCCTCACTCCTCATCGAGTTCATGTCTCAGGTGCCTGCTCATGAGGCTTTGAAGCGCCTCTTTCGGGTCAAGATCTTCATACAGCATGCGGTAGACCTGTTCTGCTATGGGTATTTCAACTCCCAGTTTTTGGGACATGTTGTAAACCGATTTTGTAGTCTTGACACCTTCGGCCACTGTCCGCATATCTGACAAAATGGCTTCAAGCTTCATCCCCTGTCCGACCTTGTGACCCAAAGTCCAATTGCGGCTCAAGTCTCCAGTGCAGGTCAAGACCAAATCACCCATACCGGCGAGTCCCATGAAGGTTTTTGGGTCGGCCCCAAGCCTGATCCCCAGGCGCTGTATCTCGGTCAACCCTCTGGTGATAAGCGCTGCCCTCGTGTTATAGCCAAGACCCAAGCCATCTGAAATGCCTGCTGCAATGGCCATCACGTTTTTCAAGGCGCCGCCCAGTTCCACACCGATTACATCGCGGCTCGTGTAGACCCTGAAGTAAGGGGTGGCAAAAATACTCTGCACGGCTCCGGCGACCTCAGGGTCAAAGGCTGCCACCGTGACAGCTGTTGGGATCTTTTTGACCACTTCCTTGGCGAAGCTGGGGCCAGACAGGGCTGCGATCCGAGTCTTCAGCCTCGGGGGAAGGAGCTGCTGGAGGATGCCCGACATGGTGAGGTGCGTCTCGTTTTCAATCCCCTTTGACGCGGTGACGATCATCGTCCTTTCTGTAGGATGATGGACCATCTTGACAGCCACCGACCGAAAGACATGTGAAGGGACCACGAGGAGCAACATGTCTTTGTCCGCAGCCACCTCGTCAAGATCATTTGAGGGGTGGATGTTCGAGGAAAGGGGGGCACCCGGCAAAAAGATCTTGTTTTCCCGGCCTTCCAGTATGTCCGCACACACTTCTTGTTCAAACGCCCACAGGGCAACATTCAGTTCTTTATTGGCCAGCAGATTAGCCAGCGCCGTTCCCCATGCACCAGCTCCAATGACACCGATTTTCATGTATGGATTCCTCACATATCCTTTTCTGCCAGCCGCGCAGCACTCACGACCCGTTCGCCGGGTTCCATGGCGATCAATCTCACGCCTTGTGTGTTTCGGCCGATGACGGAGATATCTTTGATGGGCATCCGGATGATCTTGCCGCGATCAGTCATCAGCATGAGGTCGTCTTCATCCGTTACAAGTAGGATGGCTACTACCATGCCGTTTCGTTCTGTGGTCTTGATGGTGATGACGCCTTTGCCGCCACGATTTCGTATGGGGTACTCATCAATAGAGGTGCGTTTGCCATAACCATTTTCGGTCACCGTCATCAGAGTCTTCCCGTCGGTGAGTACCTCCATTCCAACGATACAGTCGTCCTCGGCAAGGCTCATACCACGAACCCCCTGACTAACCCTGCCCATGGGCCGCACATTCGATTCGTGAAATCGAATGGACTTTCCGTACCTGGATCCGAGGAAAGCATTTTGTGTGCCGTCTGTGATACGGGCGGCGATGAGTTCATCGCCCGGGAGAAGATTCAGGGCAATGATACCCCCTGCCCTGGGGCGGCTGTATGCCATGATGTCTGTCTTTTTCACCGTGCCACCTTTGGTGGCCAGGATCACGGTGTGGCCGGGCTCGAAGGAGCGCACAGGAAGTACGGTGGCGAGTTTTTCGCCTTCTCCAAGGGCGAGGAGGTTAACGATTGCTTTGCCTCGCGCCAACCGTCCAGCTTGAGGAAGTTCGTGAACTTTGCGCCAGTAAACACGCCCAAGGTTGGTGAAAAATAGGAATGTGTCATGGGTGGAGGCTACAAATAGGCGATCCACGAAGTCTTCTTCTTTGGTCCCCATCCCTGTTTTCCCTTTACCCCCACGCCGCTGGCTATTGTACAGGGTAATAGGATTGCGCTTGATGTAGCCGGCATGTGATACCGTGACTACCATGTCCTCTTCAACAATCATATCTTCTACGCTGATATCTTCGGCTTTTTCAACGATCTCGGTGCGGCGTTCGTCGCCATATCGCTCTCTGAGGTCAGCGAGTTCTTCCTTGATGATGTTCAGTACCAAGCGCTCACTGGCCAAGATTTCACGATACCGGGCGATTGCCTGGATGGTTTCCCTATACTCTTCTTGGATCTTATCCCGCTCCAGGCCGGTCAAGCGTTGCAGTCGCATTTCCAGAATGGCCTGAGCCTGGATTTCGGTAAGTTCCAGCCGTGAGACAAGGCGTTCCTTGGCCTCAGCCGGCGTCTTTGAGGATCGAATCATATCGACCACAGCATCAATATGGTCCAGGGCTATCTTGAGCCCTTCCAAAATATGAGCACGGGCCTCTGCCTTGTCCAAGTCATAACGGGTTCGGCGAACAATGACATCTTTTCGGTGTTCAACAAAATAGCCAAGGAGGTCTTTAATGGAAAGCAGCTGGGGTTCCCTGTCGACAATCGCGAGGAGGATAATACCGAACGTGGCCTCCAGCTGGGTGTAGGCGTAAAGCTGGTTCAGGACCACGCCTGAGATCTCGTCTTTTTTGAGTGCAATGACGATCCGCATCCCCTCCCGGTCTGATTCATCACGGACATACTGGATTCCTTCGATCCGCTTTTCTCGAATAAGCTCTGAGATCTTTTCAATCAGTCTGGCCTTGTTTACCTGATATGGGATTTCCGTAACGATGATGCTCTCGCGCCCGGTTCTGCGGTCCTTTTCGACCATGACTCGGGCTCTGAGTTTGATGATTCCTCGTCCTGTTTTGTAAGCCTCTACAATACCCTCACGACCGTGAATGATGCCTGAGGTGGGGAAATCAGGTCCAGGCAAGGAGGCCATGAGCTCCTTAGTGGAGATATCTGCATTGTCAATCAGAGCGACCGTCGCGTCGATGATTTCCGTGAGATTGTGCGGCGGGATGTTGGTTGCCATCCCCACGGCGATGCCAGAAGAACCGTTTATCAAGAGGTTGGGGATCTTTGCCGGAAGAACAGCAGGTTCTGTCAAGGTCTCGTCATAGTTGGGGGCAAAGTCGACTGTCTCCTTGTCCAGGTCTTCCAGCATTTCATGGGCCAAACGCATCAGCCTGACCTCGGTGTAGCGCATGGCAGCGGCTGCGTCTCCGTCCACCGAGCCGAAGTTCCCCTGGCCGTCAACCAGCGGATAACGCAAGGAAAAGTCCTGGGCCATGCGCACGATAGTATCGTAAACTGCCGTATCGCCATGGGGGTGGTATTTACCGATGACATCACCCACAATTCTAGCTGATTTTTTATAGGGTTTGTTCCAGTCGTTCTTAAGCTCACGCATGGCATACAGAATCCGGCGGTGGACCGGTTTTAGGCCATCGCGAACGTCGGGCAGGGCACGGCCGATGATGACGCTCATGGCATAGTCCAGATAGGACCGCTTCATTTCGTCTTCAATATTGACTTCGACCTGTCTATCTAATGCGTGCATCGAGAATCTTATTGGCTCCTTTGCATTCTCAGAGATGTAAGAGAAGGGACCTGGCAGGCAGGCAATGTTTCCTGGAAGTCGCTACAACTTGTCAGGTCAAATACATGCGTTCTAAACAGGTCTCGCCTGGAGATCGAATGTTTAAAACATATCATTTTAAAAATTTTGTGGCAGGCAGTCAAGGACTAAAATACGGGAAGAGTTCTTGTGCGGTCTTAGCAACTATTAGGCTACTGTTGGAGAAACCAGGGTTTCCTGTGGCCAGGACACCCCGTCAGAAGGCTTGGCCGCCTCGTTTGCTGGATGGGTTTGTATATGCTCCTGAAAAGCTCGACAGCTCTCGGTATTTCCGCATCGATGTTGACATATTTTTACATGGATCCGCGAGTGATTTGCTCTTTCTTCACAGACGATGTAATTTTCCATAGGTATTCCTTAATGTGAAATGATTGAATATAATTACACAGCATTTAGATATATTTTAATAAATTTGCTATCATTTTATATATAATTTGTCAAGCGGAAAATTGATTTATCAGGTTTCTATTGTAACGTCTCAGGGGTTTGTTCAAAAAATATGGAATCGCCAAAAAGCCCTTTTCCTTTCTTCGTGACCATTTTCGGAACGTCAGCTTCGCTCCGCCCAATCATGCACGCAGTGCTTCTGTTCAAGCCGTCAGGCGCAACCGAAGCGCTAAAACTCGGGCTAAGGCCCTCAAAGAGTTTGTGATTCTCGACGCTCCACGCAGCTGACGTCCGGCTCCGAAAATGCTCAATGTCGCTCGGAAAAGGCTTTCGCCTCCAGTATCAGTAACTGAACTTAATTCCTCAGGCACAACACCGGCTAACAGCGCTAGTATCCCAGACTTAAGCATATTCGACGAAAATGGGTGGGCTAGAGGACGCTGGAAGACTTGTAACTGTATTGCAGAAAAAAGCGACAAGCGCCTGCCTTGCCTGGGCTGTCGAAACAGTTGATTAACCGGCTGAAAGCATCATCAGTTCTTTCAAAAAGGCTTTGTCAGAGTCAAGCTTGTCACATTACCTTCACTGCGGTCTTTAGCGTCGAATTCCCACAGACTCCTGAGCGAAGCAAAGAGCTTGGCAGGGGGAATGAAAACGCTGACCTCCGGACCAATCGCATAGACTCTGTCGTGAACAGTCTTGTCTGTGGCATCTGAACCGCTATCATCGGTTACCTGCCACTGACAGTAGCCCGCCACTCCTACATCCCATATCTTTGCCAATGTCTTCCCTATGCCCCACTCAAAATGAAAATCATTACCAGGCCTCACATCTCTTTCATCTTTTTCACTATGAATCTCGTATCGAGCCAGAATCGATGC
Organism: Desulfobacteria bacterium; assembly: GCA_041547605.1. GTDB lineage: Bacteria > Desulfobacterota > Desulfobacteria > Desulfobacterales. The sequence goes on along the minus strand of JBFEUB010000165.1, from coordinate 1,779 downwards.
GGACCAAGTCTTGTTAGCATCAAGATAGTACGTTCCTCCTAAAGTAATCAAGCCTGTCCACATGTCTTTCCCGGGTGAGGCTGGTTCGTTCTGATCATATTCGCCCGTTGGAACGTAAACGGCCAGGCCAAATGAAGCATCATAAAAGGGCCCGTGCCAAGACAAAACGAATGGTTCAATGGCAATATCGCCTAAACCAAATTGATCATCATCAACCGGGGTTCCTTTTATTTCAATATCCGTATAAACAAAAGGAATGATAACATCTGCGCCGAAATCAGCACCGATAACCTTCTTATCAGTAATCCAAACAAGTCTATGCACCATGGCATAAACACTTACCTCGAAATTGATATCCATGCTGTCTCCATGTTTATCATTAAAATCATCAGCATTGTAAAAGACGTTGTACAACCGGTAATAGAGACCCGGAGGCGGTAGGGTTGCAGCCTTGATTCCCTCTACGCCGTTCACATAATGACCCGTTTCTCCTGCAGTAGCAGCTCCGGACAAAACTGACATAAGGCAAACAGTATAAAATACCAGAACAACCAATTTCCGCATGACCCGAACCTCCTCTACATTAGAATGTTTGTGAAGCCTTGCCGGCTTGAAGCGCATGGGTTCTGCCCTGCGGCAGCACTGCGTGTGCGGGGAGCGAGCCGGTCAAAAATATGTTTTGTTTGCTCCAAAGTCGTTGATGATTGAAAATATTATTTTGCGAACGACATTGTGCAATTTTGGAGAAGATTCTTGAATGTGACTGGCGTTTAAAATCGCCAGCTGTCTGAGGGCTCCGCCCGAGTTGTTGCGCTCCGGTTGCGCCTGACGGCTTGAACAGAAGCACTGCGTGCGCGATTTAGCCAGGAGAATTCAAAAATCCCAAAATTGGACATCCAGAGGTGAGCGAAATAGTATTTTCAATTGGCGTATGCTCTTATCGCAACGTTATTCTGACAACAGCTATACAAAATGATACGCACATGAAGCCATCCCCTCATAGGGCAAGGGCCATATAGAGGAATTATCTTTGTCTGTCAAGAGTCAGGGGAGGAAACCTTGCAGGATATGATGATTAAATGTGATCCAGTTTTGGGGGCAGTCCAATGATTTGGAACCATATTGTCGCTATAAGGAACAGTGTCTATGTTTCGGGCGGTCCCTTGACCAGCATCTCAGCCAGCGTCAAATTTACCCTGGGCAGGCCTTTGAGTTTTGATCTTACAAAGGCCATCTCCAAGGAAGCCAGCTCCCGGTAAAAGCTGGTTCTGTCCAATACAGGCACTTCCTCCAAATGCGCGCAAAGCTCCTGGCACCTGAAACAGCCAGGGAATTCCATCTTTTTATTGTCCGGCCTCATAAAACAGTTCGGCACTCCGTGCATACGGCATATCATGAGCCGATATTCATAAAGCTCGCAAAGCCCGCTGTCGTTCAGGGGGCACATGATGTGCGGTCTAAGCCCCTGAGCCAAAAAAGCTTGAGTCTTTGTGACATACCCTTCGGCTCTTTTTACAAATTCCCCCTGTTTTTCATCATGACAGGATCTTATCCCCTCCCAAAGATAAGCCCATTCTATGTACGTATGGTGCTGGAAATAACTGTTGCAGCAATTGTCCGAACATACGTGGCAGGAGAGGCCGATTTTGTCAGCCACCTCATTGTACGCCTCTTCCATGTTTACATAGAGCCGGGACAGATTTTCAAGCAGGGCGCTTTTCATCGTAGTTGGTTTGCCTAATTTAAAAATGCCAGGTAGTGTCGTGTCCCAGGAATAAG
>JBFEUB010000164.1:0-7838 GCA_041547605.1 Desulfobacteria bacterium | reverse complement strand
GAATAACGTTCCGATAAGAATAGATGACAATTGAAAATACTATTTGGCTCACTTGTGGGTGTGCAATTTTAGGATTTTTGAATTCTCCTGGCTAAATCGCACACGCAGTGGTTCTGTTCAAGCCGTCAGGCGCAACCGGAGCGCAACAACTCGGGCGGAGCCCTCAGACAGCTTGCAATTTTAAACGCCAGTCACATTCAAAAATTTTCTCCAAAATTGCACAATGTCGTTCGCCAAATAATATTTTTAATCATCAACGACTTGCGAGAAAACGGAACATGTTTTTGACAATCAGTCTAGTGTTCAACAAGTCAGTCATACAAGGCGTCTCGGGGCTGGTCGGGTATCGGCCGGAATTTGCTGAGGCAATGTAGGGCGCCGAACCACGGGTGAAGCTATGGATAAATGTTGCGGAGTTTGCCAGGTTAGGGGGTACGCGAGGAAAGGATACGTCCATCACTGATAAAAAGGGGAAAGAGAAAACCGTATGCATCCTTCATTAACAAAACTAGCCCTTGGCGCTTTGGCCGTTCTCTTCGTCTTCGGCCTTTTTTTCGCCATTGGGCTTGCCTTGGCTGCCTACAAGTCCTGGGTAAGAAAGACCCGTGGGCCCGAAGAGGCAGAGGCGACTTTGACTGGAGAGGCATGCAGTACTTGTGTCCTCAGCAGAACAGAATGTGACGCATGCCCATCAGGGATCGTCAGAGAGGCTGGTGGAGATGAGACTGAAAAGTCAGATCCTGGTTCCTGACCGTGCAGAGGTGTGTTGATGAACCTTCACGAAGTTAAGGTCTGCATATTTGACGTTAACGGAGTTTTAATCGATTCAAATATAGCCAATGCCCAGGCCATGGCACGGGCCTTTACTGATGACCCCATCTTGCAGAAGCGAATTGCGGACTTATATCTTAAACTGACTGGAGTCGACCGGGGCAGCACAATACGGACCATTCAGGAGGAATTGATAAGTCGCCCTTTCAAGCAGAACGAATTTGAACTCCGTTGGGAAAGATTCCACCATTTGTCTCATCAGTCCATGCTGAAGGCGCCTTTATTACCCGGCAGTAAAGAGATCCTTGATGAAATTGGCACGCTGGACATCACACGCGTTGCGCTTTCAAATACGCCACTGGCTGAGCTACAGAAAATTATAGCTGCTCATAACCTTGAAACCCTTTTAGACATAGTGCGTGGCGGGGGCAATTGGCCGAAATCGGAATCCTTGGTCCGGCTAATCCAGGAGTTTCTGTTCGAACCTGAACAATGTCTTTTTGTCGGAGACGGAAAGGGTGATTTGGCGGCAGCCAGACGCGCGGGGGTGTCATTCGTAGCAATTGATCCGGATACGGGAGAATTCGACGACGAAGCGGGATTGGATGGACCGTACAAACATCTGGCCGATTGGGGTGTAAAGGTGCTGGGCAATAAAGGATCGTCGGCCACTCTTTGAGGGTCTCTGCGGCAAGCCGCAGGAAATTTTCGACTGCAAAGATCTGTCAAAAAATCCTACGCATGATGCCGATTTTCCGCATAACCCATAAATTTCCCGATATCGTGAAAGAGAAACCAAAACAAAGTGTAAACATGCAGGTGAAAAACGCATGTGCTTTGCCAAAAATGGGTACCTCAGGTCGCGCCCTAAAACAGATTATCACTTTGTCCTTCGTCCTCATCCCATTTTGTCTAGCCGCTTGTGTAACGAAGACAAAAGGCGGTGAACTGGAGGGTCCCTTTGTAAGCAACATCACCTCAAACTCTTCCGTTATTTGGTGGCGAAGCCCGAGTCCTCTTGGAGGCGAAGTCGTCATCGCAGGCCGCCTGGTTCCGGATGATAAACCGCCCTTTGAAGTGATGCTCTCAAACCTGGAACCCAACAAACCACACAAGTACTATGTGAAATTCAGAAATGGTATGCGCCGCCCCGTCGAGGGCACTTACACCTTTTTTACGGCTCCTGAACCCGGCGGTCAGGACACGTTCCGCTTTGCCTTCCTTTGCGACAGCCGTGGATCAAAACCTTCAGACCCTGTGAACGCATCCGTCCTGGAAATGCTGCTGAACCATGCAAAATCCCAGTCGGCTCGGTTCGTATGTTTTGCTGGGGACCTCATCTTCGGCTACTCCAACAAGGAGGACGCGTATCGCGGCGGGCTGAGGCTTTGGAAATCTGTGGCGGCCAACGTCATGAACGAGATGCCCATTTACGTTACCATGGGCAACCACGACATCATGATTCATCGCCACAGCGATAGGCAAGGAGCGTACGACCTGGATGGGGTAAAGAAGGACGGCCGGATTTTAACAAGTGAAGAGGTCTTTGCCGAGGAATTTGTCAACCCGACCAATGGTCCGGACCAGTCCGAACAGCCCGCGGCCCCGCCGTACACAGAAAGGTCCTACTCCTTTGATTACGGCAACGCCCACTTCATCTTCATGAATACCAATTATTGGGCTGCTCAGCGTACCTATCCCCACAAGCCCGGTGAACCGCACCGCCTGTACGATCTTGGCAACCCTGAGGGACGCATCATGGACGGACAGCTTAAGTGGCTCGGCGACGATCTTCAGCGTGCTCGAAGGGCTGGGATTGAGCACATCTTTCTCTTTGGCCGCGAGCCCGCATTCCCCGTGGGCAGGCATGCCGGGGATGCCATGCACTATGATGGCCATGCAACACCATCACTAAAACGTGACATCCGTGCACGGCGACACAGATTCTGGAAGATGCTCAGTGAATTCGGTGTACTCGTGGCGTTCTTTGGAGATGAGCATAACTACTCTCGGGGCCTGATAGGGCCAGCTGGAAAGGTGGCGTATGATCCACCCGTTTGGCAAATTATTTCGGGTGGAGCAGGAGCGAAGCTTTCGGGCGCGCGCCTCATGCACTTTCCATGGGCCAATTCGATCCACGCTTTCGCCAAGCGCTATCACTACTGCCTAGTCACCGTACGTGGCCAACGTGTCTCGCTCGATGTCTTCGCGCTTCCAGAGGGCTTTGACCGCCCCCCGCGGAACGCAAGTTTCCAGCTGATTGATTCCGTTCAAGACTTGACCATGCGCCATTGATGACTCGGCGTCAAACCCCCTCCCAACAGAAAAGCTCATGGAAAGAGACGATCAACTGAAGATTGGTGAGAGGATGATACACCGCCAGCACTTGACTTCTTCATAGGGTAGTCTCTAATATGGACGCTCTGTTGTGGACCATGTGAACCCTAGAGTGTTTAGAAAATGAAAGTCGGTTTATCTATTACGCGTTTTTCTGTTAACCAACCCAAGCTGATTACCGGGCTTATGGTGTTGGTCGCCATCTGTCTACTTGCATTGGCGGGTCTGCCCAGCGCGTGGCCGGATCGTTTTGGCAGACTCAATCCACTCAAGGTGGACACCGATCCGGAAAACATGCTTCCCAAAAACGAGGCCGTTCGTGTGTTCCACGACGAGATGAAACATGAGATGGCTCTCTATGACATGGTGATCCTCGGTGTGGTGAACGAAGCCCACCCGGACGGAGTCTTTAATCCAGAATCACTGGCCAAGATTTATGCACTGACCGAGTACGCAAAGACCCTGCGCTGGCCCGACCCCAAGGAGCCTAACAAACACATCGGGGTCATCGAGATTGATATCATCGCCCCCTCAACTGTAGAGAACATAGCGCAGGCCGGACCGGGGACGGTTGCGTTCGAATGGCTGATGGCCTCGCCACCCAAGACCCGGGAAGAAGCGATAGCCGTACGCCATAAAGCCGAGAGAATCCCGTTCTTGAACGGAACGCTCGTTTCTGAAGACGGAAAGGCCCTGTGTCTGTACCTGCCCATCACATCCAAAGACATCAGCTATAAGATTTACTCCCATCTGGAAAAGAAGATAGCCGAGTTCAGTGGCGATGAGCAATATCATATTACCGGGCTCCCGGTGGCCGAAGATACCTTTGGGGTCCAGATGTTCAAACAGATGGCTATAACCGGCCCGGTGGCCATGGTCATCATCTTCTTGCTTATGCTCTTTTTCTTTCGCAAAATCACCCTGATCATCTCGCCGTTGATTATCGCCATGGTATCCGTGATCTGCACCATGAGTCTGCTCGTTATCTCGGGAAAAACAGTCCACATCATGAGTTCCATGATTCCGATATTCATCGTGCCCATCGCGGTCCTGGACGCGGTGCACATCTTGTCCGAGTTTTTTGACCGCTACCAGGCAACAAAAGATCGTAGAGAAACCATCACCGGTGTCATGGATACCCTCTACACGCCGATGTTATATACATCCCTTACCACAGCCGTTGGATTCGCCTCTCTTGCGCTGGCCCCGATTCCCCCCGTACAGGTGTTCGGCCTGTTCGTTGCTTTTGGGGTTCTGCTGGCGTGGATTCTCTCGGTGACCTTTATCCCAGCCTATGTCATGTTCATTAAAGAAGAGTCACTAGAAAAATTCGGGGCAGTCCACACGGAGTCCAAGGAGGCAAAAGGGTCGCTTCTTGGCCGCCTTCTCGCCAGGGCTGGGCGTATGTCGTACAGACATGCCAAGCCGGTCCTGATAATCACGATCATCACCACCCTCGCGGCGATCTACAACATCACAAGGATCAATATCAATGACAACCCGATAAAGTGGTTTTCCCGCTCCCACCCCATACGCGTCGCTGATCAGGTCTTGAACGACCATTTTGGGGGAACCTATATGGGGTATCTGGCCTTAGAGTCCGAAACGGCTGAACAGGATCCGGATCAATATGTGGGCCCATCAGGCAAACGCTTGTCAGCCCGGGCTTCTGAGTTGAAGGAAACGATATCTTCCGTGCCCGCGGTATTTGACCTGCTCCGGAAAGAGGCGCTCCGCCTTGGCAAACAAGCTAAGACAAGGGACGATGTGATAGATCAACTGGAATCCTTTGTCATGTCACAACAGTTTTCGGCGCCAGCAGATCAGATGGAGGCCTGGGATGAGGCCTTGTTGTTTCTGGACCAGGAACGACAAAGAAGTCAGGTATTCAAACAGCCTGAGGTGTTATCCTACATAGAGGACTTGCAGGAGCATTTGCTTACAACCGGCGTCGTTGGAAAATCCAACTCCCTGGCGGATATCGTTAAGACAGTTTACCGGGAGCTTGTTTCAGGGGAACAACAAGATTTCAAGATCCCTGACTCGGTCAACGCCGTGGCTCAGACTCTCATCACCTATCAAAACAGCCATCGGCCTCAGGATCTATGGCATTTCGTGAACCCGGATTATACCAAGTCAGTCATCTGGACCCAGCTCAAGAGCGGCGATAACCAGAATATGTCCAAAGTGGTTCAAGACGTGGATCGCTATTTTGCATCAAATCCTCCACCGCATTCTATCAGGCATGGGTGGTTCGGCCTGACTTACATCAATGTGATCTGGCAGCAAAAGATGGTCGTTGGGATGCTTCGGGCCTTTCTGGGAAGTTTTCTTTTTGTCTTCGTGATGATGTCACTCCTCTACCGGTCGTCGCTCTGGGGCATACTTTGCATGATCCCGTTGACGGTGACCATCACCTTTGTTTATGGAGCCATTGGCTTAATGGGTAAAGACTATGACATGCCGGTAGCGGTTCTTTCCTCTCTGAGTCTCGGCCTGGCCGTGGACTATGCCATCCATTTCCTTTCGCGCAGCCGGCAGATCTATGAAGACCGCGGCTCCTGGGCTGAGACCATTGGTCCGACGTTTGGAGAACCGGCGCGCGCCATCACCAGAAACGTTTTCGTAGTTGGCATGGGTTTTCTTCCCCTGCTGCTGGCCCCTTTGGTGCCATACCAGACAGTGGGGATTTTTGTCGCATCCATCCTGCTCGCGGCGGGAACGGCAACGCTCCTCATCATCCCATCTCCAATGACTCTCCTTCAAAAGTGGCTCTTCCCGGAGGTGGAAGCCGGTGCCTTTGCCTGCAAATGCATAACGTGTTCCGTAACCGGTGCTGCTGCAGTGGCCTTGGTGGCTATTAACGTTTATCAATTCTTAGACATTGGGTGGACCTCCCTGACCTGGATCAGTCTTGGAGTCATTGCTGTTTTGACCGGTGCCTGTGCGCTCATGGGACGCGGCCAAAAATGCCGGATAAGAATGAAAGTAAACCCTAACGTTGCAAAAGTTGAGGATGCTGCAGATCCAAGGCGTCAAGGGTGAAGCTGTAGTAAGGCACCGCGAACCCACGACAACACGGGAGATGCGGCATGATCGGCTTTCCCGAAGCGTAAACAACTTGGGTGTTTTTTCAAGTTTCTGGATATCACTCGCAATGATTTCCACAAAATCGCTCAAAAAGGTCCAAAAGAAAGACTGTTGTTGCTTTTGAGGACCTTTTGCCGTGTTGTCTATGCAACGATAGGGTAAAGAAAGGAGAGGCATGATGATGAAGGTGGGATGGTTTGGGCTGATTGTTGCTGCGCTATCACTCATGGCGGGTGTCTTTGTTCAGGGGCCCATGGCCAAGGACCTGACGGTGCAAGAAATCGTGGATAAGACCGAAAGCGTTGCCTATTACCAGGGAAAAGACGGGCGCGCTGATGTCTCTATGCTCATCACCGATAGCCAGGGACGAAAGCGGCAGCGACAGTTCACTATCTTACGTTGGGACCAGCCCCCACGAACTGAGAAAGAAGGGGGCCCACACGCGGGTGACCAGAAGTATTATGTCTATTTCCACCGACCAGCAGACGTGAACAAGATGGTCTTTGTGGTCTGGAAGCATATAGACAGGGACGACGATCGCTGGCTGTATCTCCCTGCCTTGGACTTGGTCAAGCGCATTGCATCAAAAGAAAAGCGGACCAGCTTTGTCGGTTCTCACTTTTTTTACGAGGATGTCTCCGGCCGCAACATCAGTGCTGATGTCCATGAACTCATTGACACAACGGATAACTACTACGTCTTGAAAAATACGCCCAAAGACTCCGAGTCAGCAGAATTTTCCTATTTTACCATGTGGATTCACCGCAGTACTTTCCTCCCGGTTAAAATCGAATATTTCAATGACAGGGGAGAGAAATACCGGGAGTATGAAGCACTCAAAGTTGAGACCATCCAGGGCTTCCTTACAGTCACCCAATCTCGCATGAAGGATCTGCGTATCGGGGGAGAAACCCTTCTGCAATATCGCGATGTTCGATACAATATAGGTCTTCCTGAAGATATCTTCACCGAACGTTATCTCAGGCGGGCACCCACAGAACACCTGAGATAAAAGGTCGGCTCATGGCGAGAAGTTGGCTCCCGTGGTGCTTTGCACTCGTACTCGTATGCGCATGTCTCGACTCGGCTGCTTTTGCCCAGGAGGAACCTCCCCTGCCCGCGGGATTGGGTGGTCACACGTCCCCTGAAGGGGAGGAACCGGGCCTGCACCCTGGATTGATCCCAGGAACCAAGGCGGCACAAGAACCAACCCTACCCGAGGGACTGGGCAAAGAAGTCACGGGACAAGAGGAGCCAGAAGGAGAAAGGCTGATACCTGATCGTCTTTTCGATCTTTCCGGGTTTTGGGAGGCACGCGCAGGGTTCCGCACGCAAGAAGACCGTCATGAAAAGGACGCCTCGCTTGGAGAGACGCGTTTACAGCTTCAGGCAGAAACATACTCAGAAAAGACATCGGCCACCCTAACGGCCGACTTCCTGTTTGACCCGGTATTGGATCGTCACAGTGCCCGCCTGGAAGAAGGACAGGGGTTTCTCGATCTTAGAGAAGCGAACTTCGTCATCACACCGGCCAGTCTTGTAGACGTCAAGGTCGGGCGGCAAATCCTCACCTGGGGCACCGGTGACCTCATCTTTATTAATGACCTGTTTCCCAAAGACTGGAACGCTTTCTTTATCGG
>JBFEUB010000163.1:0-7983 GCA_041547605.1 Desulfobacteria bacterium | reverse complement strand
TGGTCGGGACGACTGGATTTGAACCAGCGACCCCAGCGTCCCGAACGCTGTGCTCTACCAGACTGAGCCACGTCCCGACCCGAGACCTTTGCAAAACGTCCCCTTTTCCCCAATGTCCACGTCAGACTCAGATTTCAGTCCTCAAAACACCCAAAGTAGTCCTGTGGCTAAAATCCTCGTCTTTCTTGACCTTGGACAAAATTGAACGATTTGCACAGGTCCCGACACCACCTGCATTTTCAGGTTACGCCAGTTGCGAAGAGCTGTCAAGGTGCTTTCTCCTCTCTCATAGCGTGTCAAAGGGGTTTTGAAGCAGCAAGGTTTGTTTGCGGCCAGGCCCCACTGAGATGATTTGAACAGGGACTTCTAAAAGTTCTTCCATGCGCTTCACATAAGCCCTGGCATTCTCCGGCAGGTCGTCTACAGCCTGGACAGCCGTGAGGTCATCGGACCATCCTGGGAGCTCTTCGTAGACAGGGTCGCACGCTTCAAGCACCTTTATGGTGGGAGGGAATTCTGTGAGTCGATCATTTCGATATCGGTAGGCGGTAGCGATCTTCAGAGTCTTAAGGCCACTCAGGACATCCAGCTTTGTAACAGCAATACCAGAAAGGCTGTTGATGCGCACCGCATTGCGAACCAATACCGTATCTAGCCAGCCGCACCGCCGACGCCTCCCCGTAGTGGCACCAAACTCGGCTCCTCTCTCTTGAATAATGTCTCCGATTTCATCCTGGAGTTCTGTGGGGAAAGGCCCACTTCCCACGCGTGTCGTGTAAGCCTTTACCATGCCAATAACAGAGTTGATCTGGGTGGGACCAATGCCAGCGCCACAGCAGGCATTTCCTGCTACGGTGTTGGATGAGGTCACATACGGGTAGGTTCCATGGTCAATATCAAGGTGAGTTCCCTGGGCACCCTCAAACAGTATGTGGTGTCCTGCCTTGATGGCCTGGTTGATCCGGACAGAAACATTGGTAACATGCGGTCGAAGCGCCTCTGCATAGGGCAGATACTCTTCCAGAACGGCTGCTTCGTCCACAATTTCTGAGCTAAGAAATTCCTTTAGATAAAAATTTTTTTCTCCTAAAATAAAAGACAATTTTTCTTTGAATATATCAGCGTCAATCAGGTCGCAAAAGCGGATCCCCCGGCGCGTGATCTTGTCTTCATAACACGGCCCTATCCCCCGACCCGTGGTACCAAGTTTCTTATCTCCCTTGAGCCGCTCCCTGCCGTGATCAATGAGCTTGTGATAGGGCATGATTAGGTGGGCGTTTTCGCTGATCAAGAGATTGTGGGGGCCCAATGAGATGCCACGTTCTCGCAAATTCTGCATCTCGTGGATCAGTACCCCCGGGTCTACCACCACACCGTTTCCGATCAAGCAGATCTTATCCGGGTGAAGTATTCCGGAAGGAATCAGATGGCTGATAAACTGTTCTCCATCTACCACCATGGTGTGGCCGGCATTGTTGCCCCCCTGAAAGCGGACCACGAGTCGGACTTTTTCTGCCAGAACATCTACAACCTTTCCTTTGCCTTCGTCTCCCCACTGGGTACCAATGACTACAACGCTGGACATGTTTTGCTCCTTATCCCTTGCTCTCTGACACACGAGATGCTGCCGTCAGTTAGAATCCCGTCTTTATGAGACGGGGTGGAACAGGATGAAGCGCCATTTTCACCCTTGACCTCCTGGAACTGGGGCATTCTCGACTTTCGCTCAAATACGTTTTAACTTTTTTACCTAGTCTATGCCTTTGCCAAGCCAGACCTCAGCCCTTGGCAGCAAATGGCTTAAAAAATCTGCGTTCTTGATAGCAAAATGCACCCGGGTTGTCAATATCAGCTCAAGTCTGATAAGATTGCTGTGACACAAAGCACACAATTTCTAGTTTTGCAGCCGCCCTGTATTTCTTCCGTGGTGTCAAGTCAAATTCCTGTTTACATTACAACGGTTGTCAGAATAACGTTCCAATCAGAGCAAACGACAATTGAAAATAGTATTTGGCTCACTTCTGGGTGTCCAATTTTGGGATTCTTGAATTCTCCTGGCTAAATCGCGCACGCAGTGGTTCTGTTCAAGCCGTCAGGCGCAACCGGAGCGCAACAACTCGGGCGGAGCCCTCAGACAACTTCAAAATCACTATAGTGCCTGTACACAAATGACCTTTGAAGGCTCGCGTAATGAAGACGCACAGAATTTTGATAATCCTCAATTGACACACAAAGGCATTTCTCTTATACTTACCAGTCCGATTGGGTTTCCTGGTCAATGCGGTTTTCCTAAGGCACCAACTTGAATTTCCCTTCCGCAGGTGATCACAATGTTATTCGAATATGCTCGATGGCTAGGATTTAGTGCGGAATCTCCGCTCACTTTTGACTTGATTGCAAAGGTCGTCATGCTGGCAAGTTGCGGGTTGCTCCTGCTTCTTGCTGGATTCAAGGTGAAAGGGTCATCCGGCGCAGTCTTAGCATCGTTGATAGGAATCGCTTTGTATCTACTTGTGCGTGGTTATTGATGAGAGCATGTCGTGGTTCGGCGGATTGAGCAGTCATGGGAACGGCACTCCCTGTCCGGACCTGACCCGAGCTATCGGGATTTATCGGGATTGCAGGGAGCTTGAACTGAAAGGCACTCAGCGCGGGTGAGCACGGTTGATAATGCAGACAAGAGCTGGTCCGAAGCCAAGGTCCAGGGCAAAGAGACACGCGCAAGCCAGCCAAATAAGTCCATGCCAAGTGAAGACGTACGGCACCATAAGAGGATATGGCTGGGTGTCGTTTTGATATTTACTTGCGTTGCGCTTTATCCGATCTGGTCGGTCCGATTTCTTCCCATGCAGGATTATCCTGAACACTTGCTTCAGATAGATATGCTGTCTCATCGCAGTGATCCCGCCTTTGACTATGCAAAGCATTTCGACTTTCATCTGAGGTTGGCGCCCTATGTGACCTTTTATGCAATAACACTCTTTTTGTCTGCGGTTTTGCCCATTGAGATAGCGGGGAAGGTGTCCGTATCTTTATACATTCTGGCGGTTACTTTGCTGGTTATGAGATTGGCACGTCGGTCAGGCGCGAGCTCTGCGCCGTGGGGCCTGCTGCTTTTCTTCCCATTTGCTTTCAATCAGCAATACTTTCAGGGGAACATCAACTATTTTTACTCACTTCCTCTTCTTGTGTTTGCCCTTCTGGATCACGAAGACATATCCAGAAAACCTTTGAGCTTCTGGCAATTGTGTAGACATCTCTTGTGGCAACTATTGCTCTTTTTTACGCATCCCCTTACATTCGTAATCTACATATTACTAGCGGGCGTGGGGGCCGTGTTGTCCCGGAGGAAGCGAACCGAATGCATTCGAGGTCTTGTCCCTGCGTTCATGGCTGCCGTAGTCTTCTTGCTATGGTTTGCCATCGAAAATGCGGGCGGTTCAGCTGGTCGGATCTGGTGGAAGCCTTTCGGTTCGACCCTGGCCTGGTACGGGTATATGTTCACCGGCATGCGTTGGTTCGATGGTGTGGACAAGGTTTCGGTGGTCCTGTGGATAGGGATTGGTGCTTCGGTGATTTATGCTTTTCTCGCCGGCAGACAAGCGACGGCAAGGTTGCCTGTCCGTTACTTCGTGTTCTTCATCCTAACGACAATAGGGGTATTCACATTTCCCTTTGGAAAGGGTGCCTACTCCTTTATCAGCGTGAGGATTGCAGCCGTTTCTTATTTTTTTCTGGCCTTGCTGGTCGGCCGCTTGCGGTTCAAAGGGGCGTTGACGAGCCTTTTCATTGCGCTTGCTGCCGCAGCCTTAATCCATTCGGTGGTGAAGCAGCGACGCATTTCTGCCGAGATTCAAGAAATCGAACCGATTGTAGCTAGAATACCCTCGAATTCTCGCATTCTCCCGCTCGTTTTCGACAATAACACGCCTGAACTTGAGAGCTCTTTTGACATCCACCTGCACGACCACGACTACTATCATCTTCTCGCAGGGGGAGGGCTGTCTCCCTACATGATCGAAAACCCCCTGTTTCCTGTTCATTACAAAACAGAGATGAACCTTCTGGCGCCAGGCGAATATAGTCCCCACCTTTTTGAGTGGGAATCGCATGGCTCTCATTACGAGTATTTCGTCATCCGTGCAGCGCCAAGTTCCCATATTTCATACTGGCCTGAGGAGATCAAGCTGATAGGTTGCTCCGGAAAGTGGCTTCTCTTCAAGAGAGTCATGGATGGCCAGACAGTGGACAAGGAACGGGAACTAGACAAAAGAGAGGGCGACGCATGAAGCGTCTTGTTCTCAATCAATCTGAAGAAGTAGTCGAACCAGTAGCTGGTAAAGACATCTCACAGCAGCTGAAGAGTAAAATCGACAATCTGAAACTCAATTTCTTCGATTTAGAAAAGGGCGGTGTCAGATACAAAGAAATGAAAGACTCTGATGCATTTGAAGAATACAAAGCTACAACGATGAATCTGGTCTCTTTAGAGCTGGACGGGCTGGCCACGCGAGAAGCAAAGTTGGCATTCTGGATAAATATCTACAATGCCCTTGTTGTTCATGCCGTTGTGGAGCTGAACATCAGCAAGAGCGTGAAGGAGGTTCGGTCCTTCTTTAAGGCTGTTTGCTACAATGTGGGCGGTTATGTCTTCAGTTTAGATGACATCGAACATGGCATTTTGAGGGGGAATAAGAAAAAACATGTGCTGTCTTCCAGACCGTTTTCGGGAGGTGACCCGAGGAAGGAATTTATGCTGGAAAAGACCGATCCAAGAATACACTTTACTTTGGTTTGTGGATCTAGCTCCTGTCCGCCAATCGACGTCTACGAAGAAGGAGAGATTGATGCGCAGTTGGATTTGGTTACGAGTGGTTTTGTAAATAGTGATGAAGTTATTGTAGAACAAGAGACCAAAAGACTCAGATTGTCTCGAATTTTCAAGTGGTACAAAGATGATTTTGGAGGCACGGAAGGCGTAATTGACTTCATCATTACGTATCGCTATGACCCTGACGAGAAGGATTTTCTCCAGAAGGCTTTTGCTGATTTGCGTATTGTTTACAACGATTATGATTGGTCACTGAATCTGGTGTAAGTGATATGGAGAGAGGAGATGTATACATCGCCTTATTATGATGTTGTCATGAAGCAGTACGGGTCCCGCTCTTCAAAGATGTTGAGGCCCAAGCTGTGGGCGATCGCAAGACAACCGCCGCAAACGGGACGGATGGGACAGGGTGCACATGCCTGACAGCCAGATCGATAGCGATGCGCCATCTCGGACTCGTAGATCTCTGCAATGCTTTGCTCAAAGACATTGCCGATTGCAGACGGGAATTTCCGACAGGCATGGGCTTCTCCGTCCGAGAGAACAGTGATGAAGTTGAACGCAGCGCTACAGCCGTACCCGGCACATCCACCAAAGGGCTCGATGCCCTTTTGGTAGCGCACGATATTCATAAGGTTGTCTTTTAAGCCCATTACGGGATTGCTTCCCGCTGCCTCCATATATGCCTCAAGAAAGGCATGGTATTCGAAGGGTGTGGGAAGTTGAAGATTTGCCCCTTCTCCTACCATTGACAGACGATTGAAATTGAAATGATCGCTCAGGCCGCCAAGCCTATCTGCAAGAGGAAGAACCTGATCTATGTTTCCTTTTGTGAGGGTGAGCATGACCATGGAAGTGACCTCAAGATCACGCAGCACACCGAGGAACGCGATGACGCGTTCGAAGTTTCGACGGCCTCTGATCATATCGTTATGCTCCTGCAGGCCTTCCAGGCTCACCTGGAAAAAGGCGGGCCGCTGGATTGCCAGTATTTCCTCAATCCGGGCTTGCGGAGCAGGATTCCCCAGGATTGCAAGACCAAGTCCGCGATCTGACGCCCCGCGGTAAAGCTCCAAAAAATGAGGATAGAGAAGCGGGTTCCCCCCAGTGAAAGAGACCTGCCCCCTAACGTGCCTGCTCCGGCAGAAGTCACGCAGGTCGTCAAGGATGGCAAAGGCATCGTCCAGCTTGAGTGGGGATCGATCGCTGCGATCGTAACAGTGCTTGCAATGAAGATCGCAGGTCTGGGTGATGTGCCACTGAATGGTGAAGACACCAGACGACAGAAATCTTTCGTTGGTATTCTCGCCGACAGGAAAGCGGGCAGGGTCCCGCCGAATACGTGACCGGGGCTGTAGCAGAATCCCTTTGTAAACAGCGCGATGAATCGCAGCATCTACTGCGCCCACCGGCAAACCGCCTGCTGCTGCTACTTTCTTGGGGTCGAGCTCTTCGACCACCATCTTCAGAACAAGGAGATCTTCGTCAGATGCTGGCTGAGTCTTTGCTTTGAGGCTCTTCGGGTCTCGCCAAACCAAAACAAATTCGTCGCCCGGTATCGGTTCTAAAAGGGGGGAGTCATTTTCTGAGTTCAGAGTCGAACAGAGGTTCTTCCAGGAAAGCTGAAGTAATTGAACCGTAGGATTCACGTTAAGAAGGTCGACTTCTGCTGGAATTTCAGTTTTTGTGTCTTTCACCTTGTGTACGGCCCACTCCAAACGGGCGAGCTCGGGCAGGAAGTCAGGCAACCCCAAGTCGCCCGTATGGAGTCTGAGCACGTTTGGGAATCTTTCCGGATCGAGGCCCTCAGCACACGCCGCAATGATCCCGCCCCATGTGTCAGAATCCACCGTGGAGCGGCATGCGAGATAGACGTTCTCAAGTTCTTTCTCGCTGGAAGGAGTCACGCGTGACCTCCTCTCCCCGTCCTGGGTTTGTGCATAGGTCATATACCGCCTCGCCACTCCTGCAAGATCAACACATGTTGTCCAGCCGGAGAGGCCTCGAGCCGAACAGGCACGAAACAACGTGCCATCTGATTACCTGGTTCATTCTGTTGTTGCTTGCAGTGCCACCTGCACTGCTCCTTAGTTTCAACTGCTCTGGCCGGTGCCACCTGCACCCTGACTACCGCTTCAGGAGGTGGTTCCTGGCGCCGGCTTTTCTCCGCCGGTGCTACCTGCACCAGTTTCGCCGCTTCAGCTGCCTCCGCCGTTTCAGCTGGTCTGGCCAGCCGGTGGGTGCTTGGCGCAACCAGAAAGCGTCAGGCCAGCCGTCGCCAGCAAGCCGGCGAGACCAAAGCTTGCCAGGATCTTCTTGAGCTGCTTGATGTCCATTATCCGCCCCCTTTCGAGTTGATGGTTGGATTTCCCTTTTCCTCCCAGGACAGGAAAGACATGGCCAGGTCCACCGAAGTGAACATGGTACATTTTTCACTTTTAAACTACCATACTCCAAAAACTCGGGTGAGAGGTAAATAGGGTAAACACCGTATTTGTTATACCAAAAGACAGTATTTTTAAAGCGCTTTTAACAAGCTCGGGAGGCCTGCTTGCCGCGCACGATTTACTGGCGTAAGGCAGAACCTCCGGGGGAGTGAAAGCTGTTCGGAAAACTTTACTGCGCGTGCAGGGTATGCTTTTCATCAGGATCCATACGGGCCATTTGTTTGGCAAGAACGGGTAAAGGTTGTGGGCAGCAGGGAACAAGGAAAGGCCAATGGGCTTCCCGTTATGTCCTATCCTAAGCTGTAGTTAGAAGGGGATGCGAGGAAGACCCAATGGCCTGGTTAAAGCTTGGGGAAATCCGGGATCGGGCTCGGTGTCTCATCCTATGCATTGCGAATAGGTGCGGTGAGACAAAATCTCGCCACTGATCCCAGACTCCCATTCGGATAAAGCATTACACGCTATATTTTCAATTTGTTAAGAATTGAGACACCAACCGGACACTTACAATAATATACAGTGCCAAAAGAAAGTGAGAAAGGGCATACGCCCGATCGGTGTTCGAGGCACTCGGCAAATGATTCGAGTCCAACGTATTTTGCTTTACAGGGAACTCCGCGTTCCGAGTCGCTTAATTTAAGACCTTTGGGGCAGTCGTTTATGAGTTCCTGTATGGTCTTTTTGGCCTTTTGTCCCATCACAGTA
>JBFEUB010000162.1:0-7987 GCA_041547605.1 Desulfobacteria bacterium | reverse complement strand
GCTGTTGCAGTTCAAAAATCCTAAAATTGCACACCCACAAGTGAGCCAAATAGTATTTTCAATTGTCATCTATTCTGATCGGAACGTTATTCTGACAACCGCTATAAAACTCGGGCCCACGGCCCTCAAACAGTTTATGATTCTTAACGCTCCGCTCAGCTGACATCCGGCTCCGAAAATGCTCAATGTCGCTCGGAAAAGGCTTTCGGCTCCAGTATGAGTAATTGAGCTTATTCCCGGGACACGACACTATCTCTTCCTGCAAAAAAGTCGGCGCAGGCTAAGAAACTCCAAGAAACACGCTGTTGACAAACCTTCTTCCCCTAGTTTAAACTGGCAGTAAAAAGGGCTCGGGTCGTATAGTCGGCCTTGAGTTCCGGGATAATATGAGGTGTGATTATGTATTCCAGAATGCTTGTGCTTCGGTTCCCAAAGACAGAAGTGGAAAAACCCATCGTGTGTTTTCTTGCCAGTGACTTCAACCTCACCTTCAATATCCTTAAGGCCACCATACTTCCTCGCAAGGAAGGGGTCATGGTCATGGAGCTGTCCGGAGCAAGGAAGGACTTTAACAGAGGTGTTCAATACCTGAAAGAGCACGGGGTTCACGTTCAAGCGGCCGATCAAGACATCGATCGCGACACAACCGTTTGCACGCATTGCGGAGCTTGCACAGCAGTGTGTCCAACAGGGGCTTTATCCATCAAGCGGCCTGAGATGAGCGTTGAGTTCAAGCAGAAGAAATGTAGCGTGTGCGGCCTTTGTGTCACCGCCTGTCCTCCGAGGGCTATGAAGGTTCGTACCGCAGAGAACATGGTCCTGCAATAAATTGACGGTTAAGGCCCTCCCTTTTTTCCGGACGGTGAAGAATTGCAATGGAAAAGACCGTGGCCGTTGCGTTGAGCGGCGGCCTTGATTCCGCTGTTGCAGCGGCCCTCCTCAAGAAGGAAAACTTCCGGGTCATCGGGATTCAGTTCCGAACGGGGTATGAACACGGCCCCGGTGACTTAACCTTACCCAGGCCGCAGTCCCTTGTCGATTCTTGGGCTCACAGGGTTTCAAGACAAATTGGCATCCCACTTGAAGTTATCGATTGTTCCGAAGCATTCGAAAGGGAGGTCGTCCGCTATTTTGTGAACGCTTACCGGTCGGGAGAAACGCCGAATCCGTGTGTGGTCTGCAATCAGCGCATCAAGTTCGGCCTCCTCCTCGAAAAGGCCAAGGCGCTTGGTGCTTCGACCCTGGCAACGGGCCATTATGCCAGGACCCGCCGTGAGGGTGACGGTCCGTATTATCTTCTAAAAGGCGTGGATGAGGTTAAAGACCAGTCCTACTTCCTGGCTCGGCTGACCCAAGAACAGTTGAGACAGGCCATGTTTCCGCTTGGACCATATACCAAGAAGCAGGTCAGGGAAATGGCTCAAACCCTGGGTCTGAAATCCTTCAGAGGAAAGGAAAGCCAGGAGCTGTGTTTCGTTCGTCACCCGAGCTATAGAGATTTTCTTTTCAGCTGGGGGGAATTTCCAAGCAGGCCGGGACCGATTGTCAACAACAGAGGTGAGATCCTGGGACACCACCAGGGCCTGCATGCTTACACGGTAGGACAACGCAGAGGGATTGGCATACCCGGACCCGCCCCATACTATGTGATTCGTCTTGATCAGCAGGAAAACCAACTTGTCATCGGGTCCAAATCTGACTTGGCAGCCACCGAATTTACGGTGACCGATGTTCATTGGATCGGAGCTGGACCTTTGGACAAGCCAATATCAGCCCACACGCGTATCCGTTATCGTCACCAAGAGGCGGAGTCCGTCCTGAGGCCGCTTGGTCCTAATACTGTGACGGTGTGCTTTTCCCAAGCCCAGTTTGCCATAACGCCTGGTCAGGCCGCAGTCTTCTATCAGGGGAAACGTGTTTTAGGGGGCGGCTGGATCGTTTGAGAAGGATGGCAACATGAAGTCCTTTACCATTACCACTCTGGGATGCAAGGTCAACCGATACGAATCGGAAGCAATTTCGGAGCAGCTTGTAGACCAAGGGTGGTTGGCGACGGACAAGAGAATTGCGGCAGATCTTTGTATCATCAACACCTGTACAGTGACCCAAAAAGCAGCGATGCAGTCGAGGCAAGCTACGAGAAAAGTCATCCGCAACCACCCAGGGGCCCTGGTGGTGGTTACCGGCTGCTATGCCCAAATATCCCCCGAGGTCTTCAGTCCCATGCCGGGTGTCCATTGTGTTGTGGGGAATTCCTTCAAGAACCAGATTGTTCCCCTGGCAAATACGAGAAATAGAAAGGGGTCTGTCCTCACCCTTGTTCAAGACCTTTCGACGCCATCCCCGTTTCAGGACATGTCTATCAGGAAGTTTGGGAATCGAACGCGTGCCTTTCTGAAGATTCAAGATGGGTGTGATGCTTTTTGTGCCTACTGCATCATTCCCCACGCGCGCGGGCGGAGTCGATCCCTGACGCCGGAGATTGTCATCAAGAGGGTAGGGGGCCTTAAAGAGCAAGGATACGCTGAGGTGGTCCTTTGCGGTATTAATCTGGGCCGGTACGGTGAGGACCTCAAGCCCGCCACTTCCTTGCTGAGCCTAATTCGAGCGATCGACGACTCTCCAGAGATCAAGCGCTTGCGCCTAAGCTCCATCGAACCTACTGAATTGTCAGAGGAGTTCATTGGGCAGCTGGAAAGTTCTGAAAATATTTGTCCGCACTTCCATATACCGCTCCAAAGCGGAGATGACGGGGTTCTCGAGTCGATGAACAGACCGTACAAGTCGAAGCATTACAGAGACCTGGTCAGCCACATTAGCAGTGTGATACCCGATGTAGCCATTGGCGTTGACGTCCTCGTAGGATTTCCAGGAGAGACTGAAAAGGCCTTTGAAAACACATGTTGCCTGATTGAACAACTGCCAATTGCCTACCTTCATGTCTTTCCATTCTCCATGCAGAAACAAACCCCTGCCGCATCTCTTCGGGGTGTGGTTCCACCCAAAGAAATTAAACGCAGATGCCAACAGATTCGCACAATCGGAGAAACCAAGCGCAGGGGGTTTTACGAAAGGGCTATCGGTTCGATACTTGAGGTCTTGATTGAAGGCAAACGGGACCGTGCCACTGGATATCTCAAGGGCCTAACAAGAAATTACATCCCGGTGCTGCTGGAGGGCGGAGATGAATTGATGCATCGGGTGATGCAAACCAGGGTCACTAAAATCGAGCATGGTAGGGTCTTTGGTGAGCGTGTAGCCAGTCAGTAGATCTATCCCTGACGAAGTGTTGTCTATCCTTTCTCCTTATCCTCTCTAGAGTCCAGGGCCTCGGTGGGTTCGGTTTTCTCTTCCTCTTCTTTTTTCCGGGGTCCGGCTTCTGATTCTGAAACTGCCTCTTTCTTCGTTTCAGGGGCTGCTTTCTCTACTGCCTTCTTATCCGCAGTCTCAACCTTCTTCGGCCTTGCCTTCTGTTTGGCTTTCACCGGTGCTTTCTCTTTGGCTTTTTCTGCGGCTTTCTTGGCCTTTTTCTTTTTCCGCTCCTTCTTTTCTTTTGGCTTCACAAGCTCCACCAATGAAATAGGCGCTGAATCTCCCCGCCGTCGTCCTATCTTAACCACATTGGTGTAGCCTCCGGCCCTGTCCCCGAAACGGTCCGCTGCTTCTTCAAAAAGTTTGTGAACCACTGTCTTGTCTCTCATGACTGCCAAGGCTTGTCGTCTTGCATGGAGATCACCTCTTTTTGCCAGGGTCACCATGTGGTCGGCCCATCGCCTCAACTCCTTGGCCTTGGCATCCGTCGTTTGAATGCGCCCATGTTCGAAAAGGGAAGTCACCATGTTGCGAAACATGGCGTTCCGATGGCTTGCTGTACGGTTCAGCTTCGTTCCTGCTTTTCGGTGTCTCATGTATCGTTGCTTTCTTCTTTGCCGTTTTCCTCAGGTTGGACAAAACCCTCAAGCTTCATCCCAAGAGTCAGGCCCATTTCGGCCAGGACTTCTTTAATTTCATTCAGTGACTTTCGGCCAAAATTCTTGGTCTTAAGCATTTCAGCCTCGGTTTTCTGCACCAATTCCCCAATATATCGGATATTCGCATTCTTTAAACAATTGGCAGAGCGAACCGAAAGCTCCAGTTCCTCAACGCTCCGGTAAAGGTTTTCATTGAGGGGCTTTTCCTCTACTTCGGCCCCTTCGGGTTCGGGTGAGGGCTCTGCTTCCTCGTCAAAGTTGATAAATATGTTCATTTGTTCTTTCAGTATTTTTGCTGCATACGCCACGGCGTCTTCCGGCACAATACTAGCGTCAGTCCATACCTCGAGGGTGAGTTTGTCATAATCTGTCCTTTGACCAACCCGAGCATTCCCGACCACATAGTTGACGCGCTTAATGGGCGAAAACACCGCATCTATCGGTATCGTCCCGATGGGATCGTGTTCTCCTTTGTTCATGTCGGCAGGCACATATCCCTTGCCAACCTTGGCAGTCATCGTCATATTCAGTTTTGCATCCCCTGACAGGGTTGCAATATGAAGCTCCGGGTTTAGTATCTCAAAATCACCGTCCGAGGTTATATCCCCTGCCGTAATTTCACGTTTTCCAGAGGCTTCGACGTAGAGCTCCCTGGGCCCTGGATCAGGCATTTTCAGGCGGACTTCTTTGAGATTCAATACAACCTCAGACACGTCCTCGAGCACGCCCTGTATAGCGGTAAATTCGTGCATGACGTTATCTATCTTTACTGAGACAATGGCAGCCCCATAAAGTGAGGAAAGGAGAATTCTGCGAAGCGCATTTCCGATGGTCGTACCAAACCCCCTCTCCAAGGGCTGACAGACAAACTTTGCATAGGACGCCGTGCTCTCGGTGATCTCAATACCCGTCGGTCTGATCATTTCGCGCCAGTTTAAATACATGAGTTCATTTGAGGACATGCTTCATCTCCGAATTTGAAGTATACTCAGGTAAGGCCTGAATTTGTTTAGCGTGGTTCATTTTACTTATTTAGAATAAAGTTCAACAATCAATTGCTCCTGAATCGGCATTGTCAATTCCTCCCGCGTGGGATAAGCTTTGACCGTTCCCCTGAACTGTTCCTTTGAAAGTTCAAGCCATGCGGGAATACCTCGCCGCACCACAGCCTCCATGGCATCGGAAATGACCGCCAGTTTTCGACTCTTTTCCCTCACTTCTACCAGGTCACCTACTTTTACGAGATAAGACGGGATATTCATTTTCTTGCCGTTGACCACGAAGTGGTTATGACGCACCAACTGCCTAGCCTGTGCTCGCGAATTAGCAAACCCTAAGCGATAAGCCACATTGTCCAAGCGCCGTTCCAGAAAGATCAGGAGATTGGTACCGGTTATGCCCCGTGCACGCTCCGCTTTGCTGAACGAACCACGAAACTGCCCTTCAAGCAAACCATACATACGTTTGACCTTCTGCTTCTCGCGAAGTTGGATGCCGTAATCTGAAAATTTCCGTCTTCGCTGTCCATGCTGGCCGGGAGCATAGCCTCTGCGGTCAAAAGCACATCTGTCAGAGTAACATCGATCTCCCTTTAGGAACATCTTCAGGTTTTCGCGTCGGCACAGCCTGCACACCGAGCCAATATATCGTCCCAAAACACGCCTCCTTTCATACCCTGCGCCGCTTGGGAGGGCGACACCCATTGTGGGGAATAGGGGTCACGTCTTTGATCAAAACAACGTTAAATCCTGCTGCCTGAAGGGCCCGCAAAGCAGCCTCCCGTCCTGCGCCCGGACCTTTCACGTAGACCTCAACATTTCTCATCCCGTGCTCCATGGCCTTCTTGGCGGCATCCTCCGCTGCTAGCTGAGCAGCAAACGGGGTGCTTTTCCTCGAACCCTTGAAACCCTGGGTTCCCGCACTTGACCATGCCACCACATTACCCGCAGGATCCGTGATGGTCACGATAGTATTATTAAAGGTAGACTGGATATGGGCTATCCCGTTCAGGATGTTCTTCTTCTCTTTTTTCTTTCGAGAGGGCTTTGCCATGGTATATTTATATGCCTCCTATCTCTTTCTCTTTCCTGCTACAGTACGACGCGGTCCTTTCCGGGTTCTGGCATTGGTGCTTGTTCGCTGGCCCCGAACGGGGAGTGATTTTCGATGCCTGAGGCCACGGTAGCATCCGAGTTCCATCAGTCGCTTTATGTCCATAGAAACCCCGGTGCGAAGCTCTCCTTCGACTTTGTAATGGCTATCAATAATGTTGCGGATAGCCGTAACCTGATCTTCTCTAAGATCATCTGTCTTTGTGTCAAGGTCCACACCGGCCTCATCCAATATCTTCCTGGATGTGCTCCGCCCGATTCCGTAAATGTATGTGAGACCTATCTCGACCCGTTTATTCCTTGGTAAATCAACGCCAGCAATCCGTGCCAATCTCTATCCCTCCCGTGGTTCGTTATCAGTTATTGGTCTTGGTTATTCGGAAACCGCGGCTCGTTACCGTATTCGTGTAGTACCATTCCGCATTGGAGATTCCGGACTCCGCATTCAAATCATCCTTGCCTTTGCTTGTGTCTCTTATTTTCGCAAAGCACTCTGACGATTCCCTTGCGACGAATAATCTTACACTTCGCGCACATCTTCTTGACCGATGCCCTTACTTTCATCTTTCCCTCAATGTTGGTTATGTAAAATGGATTATTCGAAGGTCGGTTTCTGATTCAACCTTCCGTTTCAACGTCCCCCTTACTTGGCTCGATATATTATCCTGCCACGCGACAAATCATACGGAGAAAGCTCAACGGTCACAGTATCACCAGGCAGAATCTTGATAAAATGCATTCGCATTTTGCCAGAGACGTGGGCCAGGACCATATGCTTGTTTTCCAACTCCACCCGAAACATGGCATTGGGTAATGTATCTACTACCTTCCCTTGAACCTCAATCGGTTCGTCTTTGGGCATTTAGGCGCTCCCGTTGGTAGCACTCAAAATAACTGGCCCATCTTCTGTGATTGCAACGGTATGCTCAAAGTGGGCTGACAAACTTCCATCCTCTGTCACCGTTGTCCATCCGTCCTCTAATGTCTTTACCTCATAACCACCAGCATTGACCATTGGCTCAATGGCGATGACCATGCCGGGTTTCAAGCGAATTCCCATACCCGGTTTACCATAGTTAGGCACCTGAGGATCCTCATGTAGTGCTTTCCCTATGCCATGTCCCACAAATTTCCTGACAACAGAGAACCCGGCTGCCTCCGCCCGGCTCTGAATCGCGTGAGAAATATCGGACAACCGTTTCCCTGGTGCCGCCTGCTCAATGCCCGATAGAAGGGCCTCTTTGGTGGCTTCCATGAGTCTTTGCGCAACCGACGATACCTTGCCTACGGGCACCGTAATGGCCGCATCCCCATAATAGCCATTATAGAGAATACCGAAGTCCATGCTAAGTATGTCCCCCTCCTTAAGAGGACGCTGGGAGGGAAAACCGTGGACAACTTGCTGGTTCACTGAAGCGCACAGGCTATGCGGAAAGCCCCGATATCCCTTGAAAGCGGGTTTGGCATTTCTAGCTAGAGCCAATTCCTCTGATATCCTATCGAGTGTTAGTGTATCGGCGCCAGGTTTGACCTCTTGCCGCAGGATTTCAAGGATCTCTACAACTATGACATTACTCTGGCGGATCCTTTCAATCTCGCTTGGAGACTTCAAGATAACCATGTTAATATCGTCCCCTAATGGCACCTCCCTTTTTTATGAAACCTTCGTAGTGCCTGGCCAACATATGGCTTTCCATTTGACTGATAGTGTCTATGGCAACACCCACCACGATCAAAAGGGCAGTGCCTCCAAAATAGAAAGGAACATTGAACTTGGCAATCAATACTGTCGGTAGTACACAAACCGCTGACACATAAAGAGCCCCGCCAAAGGTAATGCGTGTTAGCACTCTGTCGATGTAATCAGCCGTACGCTTGCCTGGCCTGATTCCCGGAATGTAACCT
>JBFEUB010000161.1:0-8041 GCA_041547605.1 Desulfobacteria bacterium | reverse complement strand
GTTCGATACAATTTGCCACTGACGAGCAGGGCGAGGACCGACTTGCCTTCAAAAGGATGTCCCCCTGGCAAGTTCCGTAAATGTTGTCTGGCCAGCTATTTAGGCAACATCCCGTGAATGGTTGACTCGCAAAAAGTGTTTTGTGAATGACATTGAACATTTTGGGGAAAAAGCACTTGGGATGTTCAGCGTGAAAAAATGCTCACTGTTTGAGAGCGTTAGCCCGAGTTTTAGCATTTTAGCTGAATGTGTTAAGTGCGCCCAAAATGTTCACGGAGTGAGCGAAATCGACTTTTTACGACTTCATGAATGGTTGGGGACCCGAAAGGAATAACATAGAATCATATGTGCATCGAGACGCGGATCGCAGAAATTCTGGCATCCAGGGAATGCCGCCGGATTAGAGACGAGAAGCTGACGCCATCAGCTGTGTTGCTCCCCCTGTTTGAAAAGGAGGGAGGATGTCACGTTGTTTTTACAAGAAGATCGGACAAGGTCGCCTACCACAAGGGTGAAATTTCTTTCCCGGGGGGAACGATTGATCCCGATGATTCAGACCTTCTTGGAACAGCTTTGCGGGAAGGAGGTGAAGAGATCGGCCTTGACCCGCGTGACGTCAGAATTCTGGGAGGGCTGGACGACATAGTCACGGTGACAACGGGATTCATCATCACGCCTTACGTGGGCTTCATCCCTTATCCGTATGAATTCCAGATTAATACCGACGAAATTTCTGAACTGATCTTTTTGCCCTTACGGGCTTTAGCAGAAGAGAGCCATGTCGAAGCCCCGGAAATGACGTGGGAAGGCAAGAGACTTAAAATGTACCATTTCTACCTTCAGGACCACGTCATTTGGGGAGCTACGGCTCGCATCCTCAAACAGTTTCTGGACCTCGTCTATAAGCAGTGAAGAACAGGGTCTTTTGTCTTGCTGTAGGAAAAACGAGATAAGATGGCCTTGATTGCCTTGCCTATTCTTGTGAACATATATATTACAGAGAGCAAAATATTGTTTGCAGTAGGTGTCCCAGAAGTTTGTTCATCAAGGGGCATCTCTTTTTGAGTCAGGTCACTGAATATTGCCTGGCAGGTGCCTCAACGGCACCATATTTTGCATGCGGTCTTGAAGCATTTACAAATTGCTGCTCAACTTGTAGGCCGCATCGACGTGTGCCTGGTTCGTGTCGCCCGATGCATTCTGCCCCTAACAGGTTGGATGAGATTTGACCTGACTCAAAAAGAGATGCCCCTTGATGTCCGGAAACCCCCGGCTACTTCGATGCAGACTATTAGATGCTGTCGGTAGTAAATAAAAGGCATCCACAATGACAAGGCGACAGGTTGGAACCTATGCTTTTTAGGTTAAAGCGAATAATCTACCCCCTGATCCTCCCAGCAGGCCTCATCGTTTTTTCAGCGTTAGTCATTTGGAAATGGCCCGACTTTGCGCAAAAGGTAAGTGGCGTTGAGGAGGTAAAGGCAGTCCTTGTGATCCTTCCTCTACTGCCCTACGTTGTTTGCTCGACCGGGATCATTATGGGATGGCGTTATGACAACACAGGGATGATGCTTGCTTCAGTTACATTGGCTGCGTCCTACCTTGCTCTCAGCAGACTCATACCCGCAGACCCGGGGGAAGAAGTAATCGGTCCTACCGCACCTGAGACCGTGGCTTTTTTGCTCCCGGTAAATCTTGCTATCTTCAGCATGCTGACCAAACGACGGATATTTAGCTCAACCGGTCTCTTATGGACTGCACTGCTAATCTTGCAGATTTTTGCTGTGGGTTGGTTCTGCCGCCCTGCTGATGCTCAGTATTCTCAGCTTCTTTCTGAGATACATGGTATATCTCCTCTTGCAGCAAAGAAGCTCTCTGGTTTTTTATTAAAGCTTCGTTCAATGCTTCATGATCATTCTTTTTTCGAATATAATAATATTTCAACGCCTTCTATATTTGCTTATTCCTGTGCGCTTTTCCTTTTGCTCATACGTTTTGTGTTAAACAAAGATATCCTGCTAGCTGGATTTCTGGGTGCCCTGGTTGCAACGTTTCTGGGTATTTTATCTGATCGTCCGGAGCCCACACTCATGATCTATTTCTTAGCAGCAGGCTTCATTCTCATTGTCACAAGCATTGAGGCGTCGTTTTCGATGGCCTATATTGATGAACTCACAGGTTTGCCGGGACGGAGAAGTCTGAACCAGGCGCTAATAAATTTGGGCAAGAAATATACCATTGCCATGGTTGATGTTGATCATTTCAAGAAGTTTAACGACACCTATGGTCATAAGACGGGTGATCAGGTGCTCAAGATGGTTGCATCAAAGCTGCAAATCATGTCAGGTGGGGCAAAGACATTCCGCTATGGAGGGGAGGAATTTGCAGTAATATTTCCGGGAAAGTCTGTAGAGGAGGCAGTCCGGCATCTGGAAAAGTACAGAAAGAGCATTGAGTCCGCTCCTTTTGTTGTTCGAAGTAGAATGCGCAGGAAAAATACGGCCCAAAACAGAGGTAAAAGCAAATTGTCTGGTCTGAGGCGCGCCAAGGTGACGGTGAGCATTGGTGTTGCCGAACCCGACAAAAACCTTACCAACCCTCAAAAAGTATTAAAAGCCGCTGACAAGACACTTTACAGGGCAAAGAAGGCAGGAAGGAATCAGGTTAGAAGCTGAACCAGTAGGGGCAAGCGCATCTCCAGTCCAAGAAAGCAGTCAGCTGCAAGAAAAAGATCAGCCCTGGGGTTCAGCTAGTGACGGATCCTTGGGTCAACTGTGTTGGATTGAAATCCAACGATCGCAATGGAGGGACTTGTCATATCGCTTATTAAATTTTCAATACCTCGTCTGCTTGAGGCGGGGAGCTTCATTGGGGCGTCAAAAAACTGACGCAAAAATAGCCATGGCCTGACTTTAATGTGGGGGCTCTCAAACGATGCCGGGGAGGTTGCAGGAATTAGCTATGGCATAAACTCACTCAGTATCGCCTCCAAATTCGGCGGTACCTCAAAGATATGCTCCGCTCTTTTTATCTGCCCATCGGTCCCCTTTGCCTAAATGTGGTACATCCCCTGTACGCTTCAAACTTAGCGCCTATTTTATTTCCCCAAAGTCATTAATTTGCTCAGGTTACAGACGGACTTTACTAGCCTCCGCCTCTGGTTTGGTCTTTGCTGAATCGCCTATCACAGACAGAGTTTCGGCATATATTATGCAGTAGAAATCTTTAACCACATGAGCCTTGGTGATGCCTCCAAAAACAGAGCTGTTTTCGAGGGAGGTGAAGAGGATGGATCCGCTAGTATGCTCCATCTGCAACAGCGTAATGAGTGCTGACAATGCAAAGGAGTTTGCCGTAGAAATCCCACAAATTGGGAAAAGGCTGACCTTCAAGGCATGTGTCGAGTGTCAGGAGAAGGCCAAGACTCACGATCTCTTCATCTGTCTCGGCTGTAAATCCATTAGCTGGTATCCATCAGGCAACTTTCGTCCTCGCGGAATCAGCTACAATGTCAAGTTTCAGTGCAACAACTGCATCACTGAAGCTGTCTCGCACAGTGCAGCCGCAAAAGGAGCCTGAGTGTGAGAGTGATCTTCATTATTCTTCTCACTGTTTGGGAGAGTCTTAAATCTGCCATCATCGCCTGGTTCCGGCGGATATCGGACTGGTATTACCGTCGCCAAGTTAGCGGCTGACTTTCTTTGAACATTCTTGGCATGCCCCAAGACGAGATGTCACTCGGTAAAAATCCTATTTACAAATATCGGGAAATGAGTATGTAGAACGCTGTTCCCCTTTCTGCCCCAGACTGCACCCGAACCATACCACCATGTTGTTCCGCCAACTCTTTTACGATGGCTAGTCCCAGGCCCGTCCCTTCGCTGCCTTTGGCAGTTTCATGTCGCCGAAAAGGCCCAAAAAGCTGTTCAGGGTCTTCCAGTTTTATGGGCACACCGTCGTTACTCACCAAAAGTTTGTGGAATTCATCAGATGCTTCATATCCAATGGTAATCTCACTCAAATCGTCGCCTCCGTGTTTGAGTGCGTTTTCAACAAGATTCCTCAAGATTCTCAGGAGGGACAACCTATCTGCCCTTATCTCGGGCATCCTTTCAGGTTGTGACCATCTTATCTCGCGAATGTCTAGTTGCGCGGCAAACTCATCCCTGACCATCTGCAAGAGCTCTCTTAATTGAACGTTCTCTACATTTAAGGGCATCTCTTTCGTTGATATGTAGATATTGAGATTTCCAACGAGTGCAGCAATCTGTTCAGAAGTTTCCAGGATTCTGTCACAGTAATTCTTCCCTTTTTCACCAAGAACATCCCTGTACTGTTTATGAAGAAGTTTTGTCAGTCCGTAGATACCGATGGCAGGACCCTTAAGATCATGTGAAATTGAATAGGCAAGAAGCTTTATTTGTTCGGAACTTTTTCTCAATGTCTCTTCGGCCTGCTTGCGTTGCGTGATATCTCGAATGATGACCAAAGTGGCTGGCTTGTCCCGGTATGTAATGACAGACGCGTCGATCTCGGTATCTACCCGACTACCGTTCTTATGCCTGAGTCCTCTCTCATACCTGGATGGTAACTGCTCGCCTGCCAAGCGCCGACTGTATAGGTCAAGCGATTCTTCAACCTCGTCCGGATCAATATAATTGGTAAAAGGCTTGTCAATCGCCTCATCAGCATCAAACCCGGTCATTTTGGCCAAGCTTGGGTTGGCATACTTGATCACGCCGTCCTGAATGATCACAATACCATCATGCGATCGCTCAACAACGTTCCGATACTTCTCCTCGCTTTCTCGCAGTGCATCCTCAATCCACTTCTGTTGACTTACGTCAACCATGGTCGAGCGAACACCCAAAACCTTGCCGTCGGCTCCATATTCCAGTCTGTCGTCAATAGAAACACAGATTTTCGAGCCATCTTTCTTGACATAGATCCTATCATCTTGCTTGGGGATATGCTTACCTGTCAACTTAAGGCGAAACCTTTCTTGCGCCGTCTCCCGCTGTTCTAGCAAAATAAATTCGAAGATGGGCCTACCCACCATTTCGTCTCTCCTATATCCGAGCATATCTAGTTCGGTGCGATTTACGTGTTTAATAGTTCCCGTGGTATCCAGCATGTGATAAGCAACCGGAGCATCATCCCATAACGCCTTGTACCGCTCCTGGTTTTCCCGCAATGCCTGTTCAGCCTGCTTGCGTTCAACCACTTCTCCTTCCAGCTCCTGGATCTTTTCTTCCAGGTCTTCGTATGAGGGTTTCTTTCCCATGAGGATAATCCTCCGGTTGTCATAAGAACAAAAAAGGCCTCAGCCAAACGTATCACCGATACGACGCATGAAGCCTGGTAAGTGGCACAAGGGTTCTCCTGTTGAGAGCTTGTTATCTTTTGATCGAATTTCCTTTTATGAAAGCAGTATACATTGAATGGCCATGAATCGTCAAGCTGAGCCCGCCATTTTCATGCCTTGTGTTTATAAGGAGCGTGGGAGGAGTAAGGTCAAAAAGAAGGGTGTGAGGGACGCCGATGCGGTGGCCAGCTGGCGGGATGCACGAACCTGCAAATCCGCACTCCCAATATAGTAAACCAAAGAAGCCAGCTGTATATCATGACTTGGTAATACTTGCACATGGACATTGACAACTTCTTGCTAAACCCCCGGTCTAATAGTCTGCAATATACATGAAGCGGGTTTAGTCGGTGTTGAATATGTAAGAGATAGTCCAGCAATGGCTCTTGCCCTACCTGGAGTGTATTGCGCTCAGATGCATGGTGTCCAATCCCACACATTTTCAGTTAGCGCAATTGGGGGACATACCAATTTTGTCGGGAAAAAAATAAGGAGGGAGAATCAGTAGTCTAACACGCAGAGCAGAGAAAACCCTATCAGCAGAGTCAGAAAGTATGACGCAAGTTGTTGTTTGAGAGGGGAGAGGGCAGCAAATCGCTGTGCGCCCGCCTTCCGTGACCGCGGCCTCAGTGTCATACTAGATTTGGCCAAATCAATTTTTGCAGAATCGTAGAATGACATGGCAGGCTCACCTAAGCCTGCAACATTAAAACTATCATATATGACTGCTATCTACCGCTTCTTCTTGGGTCGAATCCTTTCTAAAGCGTCGTTTGGCCCCAATAGGATTAAGAGGTCGCTGTCTTTAACGACAAATTTGCCGGTTGGGATAAGGTTAACTTGCTCTGGAATGAACTCTTTAACTGCCACAACCTGGATCCCGTGCTGGTTGATGAGGTCCAGTTCAGCCAGAGATTTGCCAACGAATTCCTTTGGTGGAGCAAGCTCGACAATACTGTAGCCTTCAACAAAAGGGAGATAGTCCACCAAGTTTGGGTTATGAAGCCGCTCGGCAACAGAAAAGGCGAGGTCTCTTTCCAGAAACAGAACCTCTGTTGCACCGATTTTTGTGAGG
This sequence comes from Desulfobacteria bacterium, assembly GCA_041547605.1. Lineage (GTDB taxonomy): Bacteria > Desulfobacterota > Desulfobacteria > Desulfobacterales. Next base: position 1,601 of record JBFEUB010000161.1, on the reverse strand, counting down.
GCCCGAGCATGGGGCTCCCGAATCGCCTTGGCAAGGACCGTGCTCACCCCTAAGTCCTTCATGACGAGGGTAGCGAGAATAGACTGGCTGATGTTGGACCCGATACATACTACTACCGCATCCATGTCTTTGACCCCTAATGCCTCCATTGCCTCTGAATCAGTGGCATCGGCAACGATGGCTTGGCTCACGTCGTTCTTAATTGCCTGAATGCGTTGCGGCTCAATATCTACGGCCAAAACTTGATGACCTTTCTGGGAAAGCCTCGTGGCCAGATAGTACCCAAAATTCCCCAGACCAATAACAGCAAATTGTCTCATGGTTCACCTCACCCAATCATGATCGGCTCTTCGGCATATCGGTAACGTGATATCCTGCGGCGCGCCATTGCCACAGCGACTGCTAGCGGCCCGACGCGACCTACAAACATTACAGCAATAATAACTAACTTGCCGGCCAGGCTCAACTGGCTCGTCAGTCCCGTAGAGAGGCCCACAGTGCCAAACGCACTCACAGCCTCAAAGAAGAGTTCCAGAAACTTTCCGCGCGTAAGCATGTGGGCTGTTCCCCCGAGTTCGGTGACTTGGAGAAGCAGTGTGGCTGTGCACACAACAAAAACGCTCACAATAACGACACTGGTGGCCCTGGCCATACTGACTGGCGAGATAGTGCGTCGAAACACATGAGGATAGTCAAACCCTCGAAGGCGTGAAAAGCCGGATATAGCCAAGGTGGTTAAAGTCCCGGTTTTAATCCCTCCAGCACACGAGCCGGAGGAACCCCCGATAAACATGTAGAGTACGAGCAGGAACAGACTTTCATTGGCCAGCTGATCCATGGGCAACGTGTTAAACCCTGCGGTCCTTGCAGTGACAGATTGAAAAAGCGCTGCCAGAATCTTTTGGGGGAATGGGAGTGCTGCTAGGGTATTGCGTTGCTCCATGGCCAACAAAAGCAAGGTGCCCAAAAGGATCAGAGCCCCAGCAGAAGACAATGCGGTCTTGGAGTGGAGGCTGAGTCGAGACCAGCGTTGGCGAGAAAATGGGAAATTACGCTTTGTTTCCGCCAGAACCAGGAAGCCAATCCCGCCGCTTACGATCAGGAAGCACAGTGTCAAGTTGACTACCCAGTCGGCACCGAATGATACCATACTGTCTGAAAACAAGCTGAATCCAGCATTGCAGAAAGCGCTCACCGCATGGAAGGTGGATAGATACACAGCTTCCGCAGCAGTCCTTCCTGGGATGAACCGAAAAAAGAGAAAAATCGCACCAATTCCTTCTATAATGAGCGTAAACCGCACAATGTTTAAGACAAAGCTGGATAGACGGCGGTCACCGCTATGGGTAAAGGTATCTTGAACGGTGAAGCGGCCAACCAAGGTGGGTCTGCGTCCTACAACGAGAAGCAAGACCGTGGATAGGGTTAAAATCCCCAAGCCGCCAATTTGGATCAGGGACAACACCACAAGCTGACCGAATGTGGCTAAATCCTTTCCGGTGTCTACTACAACTAAACCGGTAACGCACGATGCCGAGGTGGAAGTGAAGAGAGCATCCACAAAAGATAATGGCTTTTCAGCAGAGGCAGCAGGCAGCATC
>JBFEUB010000160.1:0-8041 GCA_041547605.1 Desulfobacteria bacterium | reverse complement strand
CAATCTTGGGATCGGTATTTTTCCACAAATACGGGGCTGTCATCCAATATGATTTGCAATGCACCATTGGAGGTGGGCCTAACTTCGATTTGGGGTTCCGTGATCCCTGGTTCAGTAATGACATGGGTGATGAGAACTTGATCCCATGGCAACGGTACCAGGACTTCATTTGATTCAATGTCCGGATTGTCGTACCACAGGACATAGACGGCATGGTCGTTGAGGCCAAACTTGTATATCCATGTGTAGTCATCTGGTTCCACACTGCGGAGCCTCCGGACGTTCTTCTTCCCGTTGATCTTGTCGCTGAGCAGCTTATACGTGTAATAGACCGGCTTCGGGCTGAAGTTCTTGTCAGTCAGACCTGTGAATCTCTCAAAGTCCTTTAGCCTCATCGGCGTATTCCAGGTAGCCTTCAGTTTGTCGGACAGATTGAACCAGAATACTTTCTGAATGTCCCGACCAAGGAAGACACAGGATCGCCTGACAATATCCTTGGCTACAAAGCTATTATATTTTTCAACTGTGAGATAAGGATCCAGCTGTTTCCTGTCTACATTGGTTTCTGTCACCCATACCGGCTTCGCACTGAACTGCGGGAATGCCTTCAGGTGGGTTCGAATCGTGCTGTTTATTTTAAGAAACCTGTCGTAGTCCTTGTAGAAATGAAAGTCGAAAATGTCAAAATCCCCGCCTTGTGCAGCAAGAATGCTCAAGACTTCCATGGGAAACGACACCCCATGCTTCCTGTAGTAGTGCATGGCTCCCCAGGTAAACGCGGCCAGTGCTACATTCGCATCGGGATCTGCTTCTTTGATGACATCATAAGCAACAAGATAATGGTAGGCGTAAGACTCAGCGGTCCCATTCCAGAAGTTAGATCCCCGGTCGGGGTCTGCCCCGGGTTCAAATTCGATCTGCCAGTACTTGATGTTTTTCCTGCTGGTTGTAAATGGAGCGTCGGAAAATCCATCGCCATCATAACGCTCCACGATTTCCCGCACAAAAGCCTCATAGTAATCAAGGTATCCAGAGGTGGGCGGTGCTGCCTGCCAGACGGTCTTGTATCCCAAATCAAGTTTTCCCGAATCAGGTGCAAAGAATTCGTGAACAGATCTTAGAGTCAGGATTATCTCTATGTTCTTGTTGAGCGTAATCTTCATCTGGCGATCTAGACTTTGAAAATTGAGGTTGCCCTCATCATCCATGATCTCATTCCAACGAACGGTTCCTCTGTACCATCCGATGTTCGCATCTTGCGCCACCTGGCACGCTGTCCTGAGTCGTGTCGGCCCGAACTTCATGCCGCAGGTGCCAAATTTGCCCGTTCCGCGAGCTATACCCGCAAATAAGACCAGTGACAGAATTCCTCCAACAAGCAAACACAGAAATCTTGTAGCTTTCATTAATTGATTCCTTATGCTTGGGTCCAAGCTGCAAATCATGCATAGTCCGCTCAGGTCGACTCGGGCGGGCCATGTTGGATCAAAGAAACAATTTTTATACTAGGTCAATGCCATACATGTTGTGCGTGACGATAACCTGTGGACTCCATTTTCTAAATTTCGCTCTTTCGGGATCGCCGCCTGCCAAACGATAGATTAATCTTCCCACAGAACACATATCGACGACAGGACAATTAGCAGTGACAAAATTGGTGGCCACCATGCCGCAGGGAGAAAATCTGTGGTCTGTGCGTGTGTCACCTCTATCCTCAAAATCAAAACCATGATCAGAGCAGTAAATAACATTGGTGTAGTCTGGCAGAAGACGCATGAGATCGAAAATATAGTTATCGACTTCAAGAGCCTTATCCATGTATGCGTTGTGGCCTTCTGTTTTGTGGCCAGTATAATCAGGATCCCTAAAGTGTATGAAACAACAGAAGTTGGTATGATAATGGAGCTGCTCTATCGCTGCTGAGGCTAAGTTGAATACTTCCAAGTTGTCTCTATTCTCATCACCGTTGTATACACCGGGATGCTCCATCCCCACAATCTGTTGCTTGACCTGCCAGTGGGGACCCCTTACGACTCGTTCCTCCGGAGTCCCTTTATATAAGGTTCTCTTGTTCCCGCACACGTTTTTGCCTTTTCCGGTTATCCAAACTAGAAAAAAGTCGTCGTCTTTGTATCCGTCACACAGTTTTTGCATGATATGCATGTGTCTGCGCATTTCTTCGAAATCCCCATTATTGTAAATCCTCGTGTAAAAAGAAGGCATCCCTGTCCAAATGGTTGCCCATCCTGGCTGCGTCACCGACAGCCCACTATTTAAAGAACAAACAATTGGATTGATCGTGTTCAACTGACTTAAGGCCGGAGCCCCTGCACTAGCGAGCGCCTGAGCGTAATCAAATCTCAGACCATCAGAACCGAAAACGACTACCCTGCAACCGGTAAACTCACCGGGCTGACTAGCATGTGCCGGTTGCACCACCTGAGGAACTGCGGGAAACATGCCTGCAACCCCTAGAGCAGCTGCTCCGCCAATCACCGTTTTAAAAAAATCCCTTCGTCCTATCCCTCTTTCATTTTGGCCTTCACTCATTTTCCCCCCAATGTCTTTTCAAGTCTTCGATGCCGCAAAATTCTCCAAAATAGTCCTGAGTCACAGGCCATTTGAAGGCGGCGCTCGTGGACTAAGCTTGCAACTCCTAAGCATAAAAACACCAATCTCTTTGGGAAAAATGCTGGGGAGGCCAGGTGAGATGCAACCGATCGCCTCAGTCCTTCGACGGGTCGCTCGCTTTGTGTTGAAGCTCAGCTTTTCAGCTGCGCATCAAGGAAAACCCCAATTAGGTGGGCGGAAAACCCTTACTGAGCAGATGAAAATACCCTAATCAGATGATAGGAAAATTACTATACCTTTCAGGAAATGTCAATGGTTCTTTTTCATTTTTCAGGGAGAATTTTCTTAATTTCTAGGGAAAAACCCTAATGGTGGGGCAAAAAAAGCTCATAGCTCACAGCTCATAGCTGAAAGCTCAAAGCGAAGATAAGGCGAAGGGTGGCGCACTGCGTGGCAGCTCTGTGAGAGACAATAATAACAATACTAAAAGATGGAAAGGGGGGAGAAAGGAGATATAAACGCGAGTAAAAAAAGCCCCGAAGAGCAACCGTCACCTGGCCTCCCCAGGCTTTATCGGATCCGATTGGTTCGGGGCTGTATTCAACCGTGAAACGAGGGTCAAAGAGCAGTCACTGGCGAATAGACATATCGGCGGATGTTATCCTTATATAAAATGTATCGTCACGTTACAATTGGGAGAAATACGCATTTTTGGTAGGTAAATTTACGTTGTTTTGTGAGGAAGGTGTTTATCCGAACTCTGTGGTGGGAGGATGAAGGATCCGGCTGGTCAATCGGTGGCCTGGCTCTTGGGGATACATCTGTGGCCGAGCACACAACAATTTTGAGCTGATAGCTCATAGCTCACAGCCGAGGGCCTGTCCTACTTCCTATAAGAAGTCGTATCAGCCGCGAGCTGGCCATGAACTACACCGGCTCAAGCGATCTCGAGCAGGTCAAGCTGAAACGGGGACGGAAAATTTTACTCCTCCGCGGGGACGAAGCCAAAACGCTTTTCAAGAATCTCATCAGCGGTATGGTCTTCAATGAGGTTCAGAGCGCTAAGATAATCGGAAACAGACATATCAGGTCCCAAAAGGCCGAACAGGGCTTCGTAAAGCTCAAAGGCCGCGTTGATCACAGGGTTCCTTGGCAAGTGGTCCCATCCATACTTGGAATCTCCGGGAACGAGGAGTCCCTCCTCCTCAACCTTGGAGAATATGGGAAGGAATTCAGAATACAATGTCAGATCTAACGCATAAAATCTCGGGAAGACATCAGGGTATTCGGCCATGACCTGCAGATTCTGCATAAGGCTCTTCAGGGTCGTCCACGGGTGGAAGAGAATCATGCCGTGCCCCACGTGGACCGAAACGTTCGCGTTATACCTTTCTTTGATTTCACGGAGTAGCCTCAAGGCTTCCAAGTTGGTTCTTAGCTCAATCCCCTTATTGAAAAGCGTGAGCTCTTTCTGCACAAAGGTTTCAAATCCTACCTCCTCGATGGACAAATGAAAGTCATTCTCTCTTGCCCGTTCAAGAGCATTCAGTAACGCCGTCTTTTGCCTCAACAGTGTGTCCGGTCTGCTGCGGATGCTGACAAAGTCGAGAGGGATTCCTCGATCTAACACCTCTTGAATGAAGGCGTTGAGAAATGGAAAGGGGTTTTCAGTCTGTATGGAGAATGCCGAGGTATTGTGTGTCTCAGAGAGATGTCTGGCTTGTTCCACGAGCAGGTCGGTCGTTTTTGACACCCCGAAGGATGTGTATTCCTGCAGCTGAAAAACACAAAACGAACACCCATGGGCGCGAGGATTGAAAATGCCCTCAAGTCGTTCCAGTGCTGCTTCCGTAACGTTGTAGCCAAGCCTGTTGATGGTTCCGCGAATATCATGCCTGACGCTTGACTTCGTGGCTCGAGAATACGGGCACCCCGTTCCTGCCACGATACTGACTAATTCGGTGTTAGCGTTGCTCTTTCTTTCAGGTCCGAGATACTGCCAGTCGAGATGAGGGTTGTACGGGAAAAGCTCGTCAACCAGGTCCCAATGCTGGGTTTTGCCTGAGTAATTTATCTGTTGACCAGTCTTATAGAATAAATTCGTTACCTTTGAGAAATCTCGGGGCCCAAAAAATTGAGCCATAAACTCTGTAATCGCCCGCCGCCCTGGGCCAAACACAGCAAACGGAATTTTGGTATGGAGAAGCAAAGCGATGGCGTTGACTCCTCCCACCAGGATGGGGATCTCTGGAAATTTGGCTGCCAGCTGGCTGACGATGTCGACAGTGAAGCTGGACTCCAGGCAGATGAGATCAAAGTTGCCGCCCTTTATGAGGGAAATGGCATCATCTATGTGGTTACAGTTGACGATATAAGTCGTGCAGCTGATACCTTCCTGGCGTAAGTCTTCTATGAAAAGGCACATGCCAAGGTGCGGGGCGCAATTAAGGAAGATTTCCAGCTGTAAAAAGAGTACTTTTTTTTCTGCCATTAGGTCACAATTCACTGCCCGTCACTCGAACCAAAGCGAGCACGGAGTTCATGATGGTCTCTCACAGAGGCCGCAGAGCATCCAGAGATTATCTTTTTGGCCTGGTTTTTTGAGGGGAAAAACCAGGCCAACAACTCAGTCCCGCGAAGCGGGACGATATACATGAGCAATCCGAGCGCTGAAACCATACTTGGTCGTATACATTACCCCTCTGCGCTTCACCTTTCTTGCTATGAGCTATGAGCTCAGGCTCAGCTCTTGCCTTTCGTTCTTAGCCTTTGGGTTCGCCTGTGTCTGTGGCGAATAAATACTCCCTCCGATTCTGTGGACTAGAGCCCCAGCTAGCAAGGCCATCCAACTTTTATCACCTGTGCAGTTTCAAGTCATCCAACAATCCAGAGGGCACCTCGAATCCGAGTCTGAGGGCTTCATCACAATGTTTGATGGCAAGTGAATGTTGTTCTTGCGAAAGGTAGAGCCGCGCCAATCCATAATGAGCTTGCGCAAGACCCGGGTTGATGCTTAAGCTCTCAGTGAACTCTCCAATGGCTTCTTCAACCATGCCTTTGACCTCATACGCTGCGCCCAGATTATAACGCGTTTCTCCATCGTCGGGATGCAAACTCAGGGCATGTTGATACGCTTCAATCGCCTCATCCAATTGCCCTTGCGAATGAAGAACTGCTCCAAGGCTGGCATGAGCGTTGGCAAGATTTTGAGGAAGGTGCTCGTCAACATGAGGGTCGATGGCTAGGGCCTGCTTGAATGCGCTAATCGCCTCTGTGAACATTTCCTTCTTATTGTAAGCAGCACCCAGCCAGTAGTGAGTTAAGGCTAGGTCGGGGTCCATAGCTAACGCCTGTTTGAACTCCTTAATGCCTTTCTCGAGCATGCCCTTCTTGCAATAGCTAACGCCAAGCCAGTGATGAGCCAAAGCAAAATGAGGTTCTAGGGTAAGCGCCTTTTTGAGTTCAAGAATAGCCTCATCCAGGTTTCCCTCTATACAGTAAGCTGCACCGAGTCGATAATGGGCAAAGCCGAAGTTTGGATCCATAGAGAGGGTTTTTTTAAACTCGACTATGGCTTTGTCAAACATACCCTCTTTCCAATACGCAGCCCCGAGAGCGTGATGTGCCCGTGCAAAGTCGGGCTGATTTCCCAAAACCTTTTCGCATGCATCTATGGCCTTTTCGCATTGTCCGACCCACGTGTATACTTCTGCCAGCCTCACCGCCATGGCCTGGTCATCGGGATTATTCGTCACATAGGATTCTAAGATTCTTATCTCCCTGGTGAGCTTCTCCTGTTCCTTCGTGTGGGACTCGTCATACCCGTAATGTCGAAGTACAATGTGTGGCTCATGAACGATCTGCCAGCGAGGGTCTGCATGTCTCAGCATGCGCTCGCTCTCGCGCAGGGTTTCATGATAGGGCCTTGCATAGCGGAGCTGCGGATGGTTTCGAAATAAGCGGCCTGGGTGGAAGAACCGATCTGGATAGGAAGGTCCGTTGTCCACGGTTATTGTGTAAAGGAGACACCATGGATTTGACAGGCGTTCTTTTATGACAGGAAAAGACTTGGGCAGTAATTCCTCGTCTGCATCTATCTGAAGGATCCAATCACCCGTGGCATGTTTCAGGTATTCATTTCGGGCAGCAGAGAAGTCATCGCACCACGTGAAGTGAAAGACCTTGGCTTTGAATCTTCTCGCAATGGAGATGGTCCTGTCGTTTGAGCCGGTGTCAACAACCACGATTTCATCAGCCAAATCCTTCACACTTTTTAAGCAACGAGGAAGCGTCTTCTCCTCATCCCGCACGATCATGCCCACACTGAGTGTGGGCTTTTCACACAGGACCCCTGGTTGGGGGATTCTTTTGGTCGTCATGAATTGGCAAAGTTTCCTATCTTTTCGGAACTATCTACACAAAAAAGGTCGAAAGGATCTTCGGCCTCATTTGCTCACTATTGATTCGGCAATTGTTGAAAGTCTTCAGCTCGTTTCGCTAAAATTGTCAAACTGGGGCTTTCCCCTCAGACATTTACAACCAAGGAATTCTAAAGGTTTCGGGTTCGCTCGCTGTTCTAGTTCAAATTCCCACTATGAATACAGAATAAATTTATTTATAATACCATGCTTTGTCATCCGGTTCAAACCCATGAAATCCGGTTGGGTAACCGCCCTGCTCCAACACAGCCTGAATGTGGCCGCTAGCAATGATTACATCCACAGAAACTATGGGGTTGTGTTGACAAACCAAGTGAGGCTGGAAGAGGATAAGCGTCAGTTTCTCGAGGCCGTGTGCATCAAGTTAGATTTTGCGGAGGTGCACAATACCATAGGGGTTGTACTGGTACATCAGGGAAAGATAGATGAGACTTTCGGGTACTACCGCAGGGGGTTGGAAATCAAACCTGAGTTTGTTGGGGTGAAGCACAACCTGGGCATTGTCCTGGTGCGCGAGGGAAAAATAGAAGAGGGCGGGGCCTGTTTTTCCAATGTGCTAAAAACAAAGCCCAATCTTGCACAGGGACATTACGGTTTGGGGCTCATTCTATCACGACAGGAAAAACCGGAGCCGGCCACAGCTCATTACTTCAATGCACTTAAGATCAACCCCGATTTTGAAGAGGCTCGCCACGAATTGAATCGTCTCATGACACAGGGAAACCACGAAAATGATAGGGTGCACCTGTGAAAATGTCAAGCGCGAATGCGAGTTTGAGTGTATCCTTAAGCCAAGGCAAGTAATTTTTTGTCAGTATCAAAATGAAAGCCCAATTGGCTCAATAGCAACCCTTGTAAACTGGGCTAGGGTTCAAAACGAACGCAGAGGGCCTCTTCAGTTAGCAACTTCTCACGGTCAAGGGCAACACTGCGATCCTCTGGCGTCAACTTCGTTGTCATCTTGAGCGTCCATTTGACGTCAATCCAGTCCCCCCATTTTTCTCGTGGTGGTTCCGCACAAAGAGGGACCT
>JBFEUB010000159.1:0-8082 GCA_041547605.1 Desulfobacteria bacterium | reverse complement strand
CGGCTTGAAAAGAGGCACTGCGTGCGCGATTTAGCCAGGAGAATTCAAAAATCCTAAAATTGCACACCCACAAGTGAGCCAAATAGTATTTTCAATTGTCATCTATTCTTATCGGAACGTTATTCTGACAACCGCTATAGCGAGCGAATCGAAAAATGATAAACTTGCTTACGGTGGCTGCGAAGCACTGCGGTCAGACAGAACATTCCCCACAATTTGCTGTGGGGAGCTTCAATGCTTTTGGCTTGGGAATGTAAAGGCGGAAAAATAGTAAGATGGGCGCAAATAACCGCTATCATAAGCTTTACGACACAGCCTATTATGAGAGACTGCATCGGCTCAATTCCATAGGCAACAATGCCTACCGAGAGGCGCAACGGTTGGAAACGATTGAAGTGCTTTGTAAGCCTCATATTAGTGACAAAGTCCTGGAGTTAGGGTGCGGAACCGGCTTTTATACAAGGTTACTTGCTCCTCGCGTGCATCGGATCGTGGGCATAGACTTCTCAGCAACTGCCATCGAGAAGGCCGTCGCTCAGGGGCAGGCAGACAACGTTCAGTTTGTTATAGGAGACATGCAGAATCTGAGCATGTTTCCTGATAGCCTATTTGACAAAATATTGGCCATTGATGTTTTGGAACATTTGTCTGATTCACAGCTACACACTTGTTTAGGGCAGATTGCGCGTTTACTGTACAAAGGTGGTGCTTTCGTTTTCTTTACACCGTGTGGAAGCCACTGGATCGAAAGGCTAAAGAGCAGAAATATTATGATTAGGCAAATACGAGGGCATGTCGGCGTTCGCTCCGAGGCGGCGTATCGTAGGGTCATGAGAGAACGTGGACTAGCAGTCAAAAGGGTCTTGCGGTACGAAACCTGTATTCCCATATTGCGAAAGGCTGAACGAAAATTGAAGAGCATTCCTTTGATAGGAAATCTCTTTGTGTCTAGGCTAGGCATAGCCGTTTCTTATCATGTGGCGAAAGAGCCATGAGGAATCTCTTGCTGGCCTGGATCTTTCGGTGCCTTTATTTCTCCTAATGATGGAACATCCGGATGATGGGAATGCTAGTGTTGTGCAGGAGTTTGTTCCAAGAATATGGAATCGCCAAAAAGCCATTTTCCTTGCTCCGTGAGCATTTTCGGGACATCAACTTCGCTCCGCTAAATCATGCACACAGTGGTTCTGTTCAAGTCGTCAGGCGCAACCGGAGCGCTAAAACTCGGGCCTAAGGCCCTCAGACAGTTTATGATTCTTAACGCTTCACTCAGCTGAAGTCCGGCTCCGAAAAAACTCGATGTCGCTCGGAAAAGGCTTTCAGCTCCAGTATCAGTAATAGAACTTATTCCTGGGACACGACACTAGAAGCTATCTCAAAAAAGTGGATCAGGGCACAGGGGAAGGCGCGGGGCCGCGAAAAAGCGCAGAATACACGGGAGTATGTGAGCATTTTGAGCCGACTCGCAACGCTGCCATGGGGCGTCAGACGCATTTTTGAGATAGCTTCTGGAGTGAGCATATCATAACGTGTATGGTTCCGCGCTCTGATTGGGAAGAAGCGATGTTGTCCATGTGTCAACCGAAGAAAAGAAAACGAGGATGATGGTCAAGCGCCATATCTCGGTGGTAATCCTTGTGGTCGCTCTGATTGCCATCGCTTTTTACCTTTACCACCATAAAAACCTCATTGCCAAATTCGCAAATCTCTCTCTGAGTGCAGCATTCCAACTCATCGGCCTCAGGCTTCTCTTTTGGGCAGTCAACGGGTTGATCCTGCGGGAATTTGCCGCAAAGTTAAGGCTGCAGTTGAAGTTTAGGGAATGGTTCGGCCTTCCTGCGGTGACCACCATGGGCAACTTTATCTCCCCGTTGTCCGGAGGGCTTGTCGCCCGGGCGGGCTATTTGAAACTCCGTTATGCATTCCCGTACGTCCAGTTTGTATCATTGCTTGCCGCCAACTATCTGGTGACCTTCTGGATCATGGGGGTCGTGGGGTTCGGCGTTTCTGTGGCGTTTATTGCCTCCACCCCCCATTTGCCTTGGCAACTGGCCGTTTGTTTTCTCGCCACAGTGATTGGAATTTCGGCTGTCGTGGTGGCCCCCATTGGAAGGATAGGGGGGAAAAACAGGCTCGCCAGAATCCTGGATAACGCTATTGCGGGATGGATAGAGATCAAAAAGGATCATTCCATGGTTTGGCGGTTTGTATTGTTCAATGCTATGAATATATTAGTTAATGCCGTCTCTTTTTGGATTGCCTACAAAGCTGTTGGCCTCCAAGTGAGTTTTCTCAGTGCGCTCTTGATCAGCCTGCTCGCTTTTTTTTCCCTCCTCGTGAACCTAACGCCGGGAAACCTGGGAGTCCAAGAGGCGATCGTGAGCGTATCTTCGCAGGTTATCGGACCAGGCGCAGGCGAGGGGTTGGTCGTCGCCCTCCTGATGCGGGTCGCTACCCTTGTTCCTGCTTTCGCGTTGGGTCCGATCTTTAGCTTTCTGCTTGCTCGCGAACTCAGGATTCATGGATGTTCGAGAAAAACGAATGGCATTGAAACTCAATGATAATGAGCCCTTTGCATAACCCCTTCTCACTGAGTTACATGAGCTTTTTGACCCATCTACGGGCTTGCTCACTAAATCCTAGCACGCAGTGAAGCATTGCGCTAAACTCGGCCTAACGGCCTCAAACAGTTTGGGATTGCCCACTTACATGGGCCGTTCAGTTCGCCCAGATGGGTACCCTAAAAACCTCACGAGGGGCGTTCCAAGGAGTTATGCAAAGGTCTCATAATACAGCGCTCAGGGGCTTGGGTTTCAGCAAAAAAAGATGAAAAGTCTCCTTTCCAATGCCTCATGATGTCTGGAACGCATGTGAATGATTTTGAACTACAGAAGCAAGCGGGTTTGATCTGTATTTTGCATTGCCAGGCGACACATCTACAAAGAAGGCAGTTCAACCGTCACGTTATGTCGCTCTTGAATGGACGCACATCAATGTTGTGTTTCTTTATCTTGTGCCACATGCTCCGCTGGGTGAGCCCGAGTAATTCGGCTGCCCTTGCCTGAACTCCCCTTGTCTTCTTTAGGGCCTGGATAATCATTGTCTTTTCAATCTCTCGGAGTCTGTCATTGAGTGATGCGTTTTCTGGCAGGGAGGGCATGATGGAGTGTTCCGGCTCCCCGGCGATGTGTGGTGGGAGATGAGCAGGTTGGATCATGCCGTCTGACATGACTGCTGAACGCTCAATGGTATTTTGGAGTTCTCTGATATTTCCCGGCCATGAATAGCTCATCAACAATTGTAAGGCCATCGGAGAGATTTGAGCCGGTTTGGGCCCACTCTGGAGAAAATGGTCCACTAGCAAGGGGATATCTCCCTTCCTCTCTCTTAACGGTGGGAGATAGACAGCAATCACATTCAGGCGGTAGTAAAGATCTTCCCGAAACTTTCCCTCCGCGACCATTCTAGCGAGGTTCTTGTTAGTAGCCGCAATGAATCGGACATCCACCTTAGTCGACCGGGTTCCCCCCACGGTTTCGAATTCCTTCTCCTGAAGAGCTCGAAGTATTTTGGCCTGGGTGCTCAGTGGCATATCCGCGATTTCATCCAAGAACAGGGTCCCCCCGTTTGCCATTTCAAACTTCCCGGGTTTCTTGGCGGTCGCACCGGTAAAGGCCCCTTTTTCATGGCCAAAAAGCTCGCTTTCCAAGAGCCCTTCGGGGATGGCTACACAGTTGAGCTTAATGAATGGTTTGTCTTGGCGAAGGCTATGCTTGTAAATGCTGGTCGCGACGAGTTCTTTACCTGTTCCACTCTCTCCCATAATAAGAACTGTGGAATCGGTCGGCGCAACCTTGAGGATCTGGTTGAACACTCCCCGAATGTTTTTGTCCTGGCCAATGACCTCGGGGAAAAGTTGTTGAGCTTCGACCTTACTGAGCACATCTGTGACGTGCTCGAAAACCTGGGTAAGGTAATCCATATGGTCCCGATGTCCCCGCTGATCCTTGTCACCAACTTGTGTGGCCATGACTGGAAGATCTTTCGTTCTTTCTACAAACCTCTCAACGGGCTTTAGAATGAACCGAGTTACTACCAAGCCACACGCGAAAGCGACACTGCTGATGATTATGACATACCAGAAAAGGGGCCATCTGAAATCCAATCCATGCTGCATGCAGTATTCTACGAGACGGAAGGGCCCGCTGACTGCCAAAGAGACTAATCCGGCAAATATGACAGGGACAATGATGTATAGGCTAATGTGAAAACGGGTCCATTTCATAGCATATGTGGTTAGTGATCAGTTGCGCGTCAGCTTTCTCATATCCCACATAGACAGGAAGATGGCAAGGCCAAAGAAACCGGATCAGAGCAGCAAAGCTCATTGTCATGCGTGCAAGGCTCCAATGGTGTGGGGAAGCCAGAGGACAGCATGTTGCCCTCATCCTTTTTGTGATTTGAGATCTCCCTGATCATCACCGCCGATCTTGATTGCTCAGGAGTAGACACCCCATCAGAAGCCCATTTGTCGAAAATATCTTGAAGCCGATACATTACGTTGCATCTGAGCATGCGCATGGATGTTATTTCAGAACACCTGCTAACTGTGGCATGGCCTGCTCCATTCTTTTTACCATCTCCGCTGGTCCCAAGAACCCCACAGCTCGGAGGGCATGGAGTTCCTCACCATTTATACCAAGAAAGACGACGGTCGGCAGTCCTGACACATTAAATTGCTCCGTCAGGGAAGCACATTCTTTATCGGGTGAGGTACAGTCCACCCTTACCACAACGAATTCTCTTGATTTATCGACTACCCTTTGGTTCCCAAATGTTTTCCTGTCTAATGCCTTACAAGCAGCGCACCAATCCGCGTAAAAGTCGATGAGAATCGGCTTGTTTGAGACCTGAAATGATTCAACGGGTTGACCCGTGTAAGGAACCCAGTTGATTTTGGAGGGCTCGGGTCGGATGGCGTGGTTGACCAGCAGTGCTCCAGCAAGAATGAACACCAGACCGAAACACCCACGAATGAATTTGAATGCTCGCGTGTATCCTTCCCCTCGCTCCAGGAAACCGAGTAAAAGGCCGCCAAAGATCCCCAAGACACCCCAATAGAACCCTTGCTGGTCACTCGCCTGTTTTGCTTGAGGGATCAGGAAATAGAAGGCAACGGCAATCAGGAGAAGTCCTAACAGCTTTCGTACCCATACCATCCACATACCCGATTTTGGCAAGCGGTTCAGAAGGCCGGAAAACGTTGCCAGGAAAAGATAAGGGAGTCCTAACCCCAAACCCATAACAAAAAAGAGCAATGCACCTTTTGCAATCATTCCCAGCTTGGCAACGATACCGACGAGGCCGATGATGATACCGGCTGCACAAGGAGCAATGACCACTCCCACCGTCAATCCCATTACAAAAGACCCGATGGCACCCTGTCGTGACCTGCCCAGGGGTGTCATCAAAAACGATGGTACCGTGATTTCAAAAGCCCCAAACATGCTGGCCGCCATGGAAAGAACGATGATCGTGATGACAATAACAAACCAGGGACTTTGAAATAGAAAGCCCCACCGCTTCCCTGCCAGTCCGGAGATCAGGCCCAAAACAGAGAAGACAACAGCGATCCCCACCACATAGTATGATGCCAGGAGACAGACTCCCCAATTTTTTCGCTCGCCTTGAGCCATAAAGAAGCTAACGGTTATTGGGATAACAGGGTAAACGCAAGGGGTTATATTCAGTGCCAGCCCAAACAGGAAAAAGGCGATGAGGGCATACGGAAGCCCTCTTTCAATAACCTGTTTGGCGTGTAGTTCTTCAGGGCCAAAAGAGGCCCTTTGTTGGAAGACCTGTTGGTTGGCCAGCCGAATTGGTTCGCCTGCTTTGACAACAGCCAAAGGTATCTCAAATCTGACAGACTTGGGCATGAGGCAACTTTGACTGTCGCAAGCCTGATAGGTGAGATGCCCCGATACCTTGATACGTCCCAGGGCAGCGTCTTGGGCGAGTTTTGCCTGGGTCCGCATCACGATTCTGCCTTCGTAAACAGACACCTTATTAGGGGAAAAAGGAAAGGATTTAAGCACCGCCACGGGGTAGCTCGGGGGCGCGAACGAGATGCCGTCTGTTTCATCGAACTTTACAATTGTCGGCATCAAAAGCTGGTCCGATGGCTTATGACTGTTAATATGAAAACCCTGTTTAATACTTGCCACAATGGCAACCTGGAAGGATTGGCCAGGACGGATGGTTTCATGTGATGCATAAGCTTCTAATTGAACGACCTTTAAGCCTGGAGGAGCCTGTGCAGATGACTGAGAGGCTAATACGGACAGCAGGAACAGGACAGCACCGCAAAACAGGTTGACCCTGATGAAAAAAACTCTGGGATGAGAGAATTGGAGCCGCATGTTGTTCAAAAGCTTATGATCTTGTCTCCCTGTTCCATGCGTCCATAACGGTATGCCATGGGTGTTTACAGTGATTTTCCCTTGAGGCCTGGATGACCCAAGACAATGTCTGCGATTTCTTTATGGATGGCTTGCTCATCTCTGGAGGCGTTGATCAATCGAAAGCGTTCTGGTTCATTGCTGGCCAATGTCAGATAGCCTTGACGTACCCTCTCGTGGAAGGCAACGGCTTCCTTTTCAAAACGATCTTCCGGCAGCTCACCGGAGCGACTGTTGATACGCTGCCACGCTCGCTCAAGCCCCTCATGGACCGGCAGATCAAGGATGAGTGTTAAATCCGGTTTAAGGGCGCCCAGTATCATCCGATGGATTTGTTGAATCAGGTCCAGGTTATAGCCTCTGCCGAATCCTTGATACACTGTGGTGGCGTCAAAAAATCGGTCTGATACAACCACTTTGTTCGCTTCCAAGGCGGGCTTGATCACTTCATGGACGTGTTGTGCCCGGTCTGCTTCGTACAGGAGGAGCTCTGTTAGGGGGAGCATAGAGGTGTGGGCCGCATCTAAAAGGATTGCACGAATCTTACTTCCTATTTCGGTGGCTCCTGGTTCACGTGTAAACATGCAGTCATAGCCCTCTCCTTGCAGCACAGGCACAAGGAGTTCTATCTGCGTGGTCTTACCCGAACCTTCGATTCCCTCAAACGTGATGAACATGGAAGCCTTCAGTTGATCTTTGTGAGTCGTCCGTGGAACAGTCTAAAATCTTAATGGGCTGTTGCCTAAATAACTGTCTAGACAACATACAGGCAATCGCCAGGGGGACATCCTTTTTGAGGCAGGTCAATCCTCATCCTGCTCGTCATTGGCAAATGGTATCGAACGTCACGAACCACGCACACGAAAACGTTGCATACAAGCTGACAAGCCAATTGTTGTAAATGGGTCACCGTATGTCGCATATGGTGCCGTTGAGGGGCCTGTCAGGCCATATCAGTGACCTGATCTCAAAAAGGATGTCCCCTGGCGGCAACAAAGCTGCGCAACACGAGCAACATCTTCAAAAGAACGTTTTGGGCAACGGCCCGTTGACTACTTGAGATATCCACCCCCATGGAATGCCGGCGTCTCAGCTATGTCTCAGATAATATCGAGACTGCGGCCTTTTGACGACGGACCCGAGACATGACGTGAATAAGTCTTTCGTTTAATCCTTCTCAGCGCGTGAACTGTCTCCTTTGCCCTTAAAAAAGAAACGATCCAGAACTCTGTGGTAGGAGGTCCATGTGGCCTCCGGGTCCTCGGCCTCCATGAAAGTGCGCACCGCCATGACCTTGGCATCCAGCTCATCCAAGTGGTTGAGGATGATGGCCTCAAGAGTCTTCGGTGGTTCAGGAGATCCAAAATCTCGTGTGCCGTGGTGGCTCACAATCATATGCTTTAAGACAAGCGCTATATCTTCTGGGAAGTCACTGATTGTAGCGATCTTACTTTCTATCATCTCAACTCCGATAACAATGTGGTTAAGGAGTCGGCCTGCGTCTGAATAGTCGATATGGGTCTCATAAGAAAATTCATGGACCTTGCCAATGTCGTGAAGGATACCACCCGTGAGAAGGAGATCCATGTCAATTCCCTTATAATGGTCGGCGATTGCCTGGATG
>JBFEUB010000158.1:0-8305 GCA_041547605.1 Desulfobacteria bacterium | reverse complement strand
CTAGTTATAAGACCATGCGCTTTCAGAATGCGGTAAACCGTTGATTCCGAGATATAATACTTCCGCTTGTCCGTGATATAACAGGCCAACTCCCGGGGCGACATCTCCGGATGCTCAAGCGCCGTCTCAACTACCCGCTGCTTTTCCCACGGCGGTACCGCATTCCAAAACTGCTTCGGTGGCCGGTAGCGGCTTGCCAAAGCGTCATAACCGCCCTCCTGATACCGGCGGTACCACTTGTAAAAGGTGCTGCGGTTGATATTGAGTTCTGCAAGCGTCTGCTTGATGCTCACCGGCGAACTTTCAACAATCCGGATAACCTCCATTTTCTCAGATTGGCTGTAACGCATATAACGCCTTTTGTAGTACACACAAGGGGCTATGCCTTCTCTGCGACAGATGGCCGATATGCTGTCTTCTCCCCTCAGACCTT
Source organism: Desulfobacteria bacterium (assembly GCA_041547605.1). GTDB lineage: Bacteria > Desulfobacterota > Desulfobacteria > Desulfobacterales. The sequence goes on along the minus strand of JBFEUB010000158.1, from coordinate 7,872 downwards.
TCAGTATGATACGTATCTTTTCTTCGGATTTGAACTTGCGGCGGGTCTTCCTTTTGATTTCTCGAACTACAGATTCAGGACTCTGGGTCTTAGGCTTCATTTTTCCTCCTTTCTCAGGGGGTTGTTATAACCTAAAACCGTCTCCTAGCTATTTCCTAAATCTGTCCACTTTCCTTTGAAACGCTATAATGATATGAATGGCGTCAAAACCATTCAGCGTTCACCGGCCCGTAAGGCCGGGTTTTCTGTTTCTGGGTATTCTCCCAAGGTGCCGGTATCTGTGAGGACCGGGGGCTTCTAACCGAGCCTTGACACACCACGGGATTCTTATTTTTTGCTGTTAGGCTGGAAAGGGGCGAGAAGCAAGATGGAAACAGGTAAAACCGTCTTTGATGTAGATGAAGACCTAAAGGAAAGACTAAAGAAAAAATACAGTAAATTTACTGGAGATTTCATTGAGTTCGATATTGGCCACGTCAAAATCCGCCTGGAAAGCAAGATATATTTAGAGCTTTTAAAGGTTCCAGAAGATGAGGCCAAAGAATCTTTTATGAAGCTGTGCCTGGCCCTTCGTTCGCTATGTTACGAAAACGACATACAACTTCGTACTATAGACCTTTATGTATTAACCGATGATGAAATAGACAGGGGCCTAGATTGGATAATGAGAGACAGCGAGGAAGACAGTGGCTTTGGTGTGATTCTGATTTCACTGAACCAATTTAAGCTAGGTGTCTGGATGATAACATTCTTGCACGAGCTAACCCACTGTTGGCTTCCTATGAAACAACCGGATAGTGGGGTTGCTCTAAAATATCAAAAAATAGCCACTGACCTGATAGCCCTTTGCGCGTTTCGTAAATTATTCGAACCACACAAGCGGCTATACAGGGAGGTGATAAAGCACGGTACTTGTTTTGGGTCAGAAGAAGCCAAGAACTTCTTGGGAAAAGATTTGCACAGAGAAATATTAGAGAACCCGGAATCACACTTGAAAAAAGCATTCAAAGAAATGCAGGCTGAAAGCAGTAATTTGAATGGCAAAGATTAGAAAAAGAGTAGGCAAGAAGGGCCCCAAAATGGACGATCTCATGCAGGTATAGGTGAAGTTAAATCGGAACCAGCGCGGTACAGCGTGTTCTATTTGCAAGAAAGGGGATGAAGGGGGTAGAGAACCAAAGAAAGGGGAAAAGAAAAGGCCACAGGATCTCCACCTCCCTTTGGCTACCTAAGGAGGAAGAAACCCCGTGGCCTTGTTTGAGGAAGGGGAGGTGTTTAGGGTCGTTTTTGTCCTCTCTGTTTGCGATTCCGGGAGAACTCTGACGCAAACAAGTAAAGAACCAAAATCAGAAAACCACTGACCAGGAGTTTGATAACATCGGCCTGAAAAAATAAGGCAATCACGTGTTCGAATAGTGACATTGGCAGCCCGCTTTTTAAATTGTCAGTACGGGGTCTTCGTAGGTTTCTTGAGGCCCTTAGCGATAAAGGTGCGAACAGGAGATGTACAGTAATACCCACTTCCATATGAAAAAGAGAATGGACAACTGTTTGCATCTATCTCCAGACATTCAGCATAGCAATTGAGCCCAACGTCTTTTGCTTTACAGCTAAACCCGACTCCGGGCTTGTAGCGTTTATTGTCAATGAGGACTTTTAATCCGGCTAAGCCGGTTATTAAATCACGGATCTCCACATGTGTTTGTTCCATCTGGAACCTCCTTTGGCATGTTGTATGTGGACCAAGATGATACAGGTGCCGTGTGCAACCCATTCATCGGAAACTTGGCCATATACTTCATAGGGGAGAACACTAATTTCGTGCAGGGAAAACACTATTTTTCTCTTACTAAAGGGGGTGAGAGTAAGAAAAAGAAAAGGCCACAAGATTCTCTTTTTGGCTGTCTGAGTGTGAGGGGAAGTGAGAACCCTATGGCCTTATATATAGCGGTTGTCAGAATAACGTTCCGATAAGAATAGATGACAATTGAAAATACTATTTGGCTCACTTGTGGGTGTGCTATTTTAGGATTTTTGAATTCTCCTGGCTAAAACGGGCACGCAGTGGTTCTGTTCAAGCCGTCAGGCGCAACCGGAGCGCAACAACTCGGGCGGAGCCCTCAGACAGCTTGCAATTTTAAACGCCAGTCACATTCAAAAAATCTTCTCCAAAATTGCACAATGTCGTTCGCCAAATAATATTTTCAATCATCAACGACTTGCGAGCAAACGAAACATATTTTTGACAATCAGTCTAGCGCTCCGCTTCACTGTGTGCATGATTTAGCGGAGCGAAGCTGACGTCCCGAAAATGCTCACGAAGCAAGGAAAATGGCTTTTTGGCGATTCCATATTTTTGCAACAAACTCCTGAGACGCGACAATTGGGGGTTCTTCGTTCATTTACTGTCTAACGAATTGAAATAGCACACAAATATAAGAATGGGAAAACAAGTACGTTATGAGGAGAGACTTTTCGAAAAGCATAGGGAGCAAAAAGTCAATAGATAGGGCAGTCATTGGCTGCTAAACACAACATTTTATGCAGTATTTTTGTTGACATACTACATGATGTGGTTTTAGATTAACCGGGATCATAAAAGACCTTTGAACAATCACTTCAGCCACCCCTATGAGCTTTTTGGGCACCCAATCGGGGGAGAGCGAAAGTGCCCGCATTAGTGGGCAAATCCTGAACCGTTTTGGGCTGTTAGACCGAGCTTGGTGCCAGGCTTGTGCCAAAAGAGGCACCACGTGCCAGGATTTCGTGAGCAAGTATATAGATGGGTTAAAAAGTCCATAAGAACAACTAATAAGGGGGCGCGCAAGGGTCTACTTTATGACCATAACCGCCAGAACCAGGGGCTGATGTAGGCTCTTTTCCCAAAGCGCAAAGACATGTGCCCAGCAAGAAAAAATCCGTAAAGGTATATGTTGGATACCAGGCTAGATACCGGATGTTCGAGAGGCCCATACAGTTGACACCTAAGAGTGATTATTGTTAACATAGTTTGGATAGGCTCATGTTAGAGACCTCGACTCTTGAGCAAGACTTCGTCCCTGGACCAACGGGAGGGAGAAAAAAGCCGGTGCGTTATGCCTGTTTACGAATATACAGCCCTTAATAAGTCTGGAAAAAGTGTAAATGGCATCATTGATGCGGACAGCCTGCTGGCAGCCCGTCAGAAACTCAGGGGCTCTGGCATTTTTCCAGTCGATGTAAAAGAGACATCTTCGAAACCCAAGGATATCCGTTCTGGTCCGGTATCGGTATCAGGCATCCTCAAGCGAATCAAACCAGCCGAGATTTCCATTGCCACACGTCAACTGTCGATCTTATTGAGTGCAGGGGTGCCCTTGGTTGGATCTTTGGATGCCCTGCTCTCCCAGCTTACCAATCCGCTCGTTAAGAAGATCATGGCTCAGGTAAAGGAATCCGTGAATGAAGGGAACAGCCTGGCCTTTGCCCTATCCCAACATCCCAAAGCATTTTCAAACGTCTATGTGAATATGGTGCGTGCAGGCGAAGCGTCCGGGTCTCTTGACGTGGTTTTGGATCGTCTGGCCGATTTGGGCGAACACCAGCAGGCCTTGAGAGGTCGCCTGAAGGCGGCTTTGACCTATCCGATCTTTATGTCCATTATCGGAACGCTGGTCCTCTTCTTCCTTATTACTTTTATTGTGCCGAATATTACGCAGATCTTCACTGAGATGCAGCAAGCCCTCCCCGTCCCAACCATCGTCTTGATTAATGTGAGCAACTTCCTGAAGTCTTTTTGGTGGCTGATCCTATTGGGGCTATCCATGATTCTTCTCATAATAAGGCAGTTGAAAAAAACCCCAAGAGGCCATTACGTCTGGGATGAGGCCAAACTACGTATCCCCATTATGGGGCCCATCAACAGAAAGATCGCCGTAGCCCGGTTTGGAAGGACGCTCGGCAGCCTCTTGCAGGCTGGTGTGCCACTCATATCAGCGCTTCAGATCGTCCGAAACATTGTCAACAATGTTATCCTTGCTGACGTGATTGACAATGCCGTAGAAGAGATACAGGCGGGTAAAGGCCTTGCCAGCCCCCTTGCCCAGAGCCGATGGTTCCCTTCCATTGTGGTGCAGATGATATTTGTGGGCGAGCAGAGCGGCGAACTGGAGACGATGCTGGGGAAGATTGCAGACACCTACGAGAGGGATGTGGAATCTCAGATCATGGCCATGACTTCCATGCTTGAGCCGGTCATGATCTTGTTCATGGGTGTGGTCATCCTTTTTATCGTTGTATCCATTTTACTGCCTATTTTTGAAATGAACCAGATGATCCGCTAAGAACCAGATAGGGAGTCATGAAGCGACGGCGTGATTGAATAGAAACATGGACCAAGAGGTCCCATCTTCTTATAACTCGGGGGTAATTTGGAGGTACTATGAAAAGAGAGCAATTTGACAACGAGCGTGGCCTTACCCTAATTGAAATTATGGTTGTCATGGTCATTTTGGGGATTCTGGCCACCCTGATTGTTCCCCGAATAATGGGCAGACCAGAACAGGCCAGACGCGTACAGGCCAGGGTTCAGATCGAAAGCATAGAAACTGCCCTGAAGCTATACAAACTTGATAACGGCTTTTATCCCACAACGGAGCAAGGTCTTCAGGCCCTGGTTGAAGCCCCCACAGTAGGGCAGCTTCCGAGAGCCTGGCGGGACGGGGGATATATGGAAAAAGGCAAGGTCCCTGCTGATCCGTGGGGAAATGAATTCGTCTATCTTTCCCCGGGCGTTTACGACGATTACGACCTTTCCTCCTACGGTCCCGACGGAGAACCCGGAGGAGAGGGTGATGATACAGATATAAATAGCTGGGAACTTGAGTAAACGACCACCCGCATAGCGCGGGCGGCTTTATCACACGGCCAAAGGCTTTGAAATAAGAAAGAACGTCAGTTCCCACGTTTAAGTGTGGACACCTGTGCAAAGCACAGGGTGTTTGCCCGCACAATAAAACTCAAGGAGTCCAACCTGCGTTGAACCCTCAAAAAAAGGGTTTTACCCTCGTCGAGTTGATTGTTGTCATCTCACTGATCGGGCTGACACTGCTTCTATCCGTCCCCAGACTTCGTTACGCGACCTTGACCGATGACTTAAGAGGCACAGTACGCCGGATGGTGGGGACCGTCAGAACGTTGAGAAATGAGGCCATCCGGGAGCAGAAATTCTATGCACTAAATTTTGATCTTGAATCTAATCAGTTTTGGATAGATTCGGCAGACATGACCGCCGAAGAACGAACAGTGGCACACGAAAAGGCTATTACGCTCCCAAAGGGAGTTCGTATACTAGATGTTTGGCGCAAGGGCAAGGGTAAGGAGACAGCCGGGAGTATAGCCATTCTCTTTACCAAGCAAGGGTATATGGAGCCATCGGTCATCCACCTTGGGGCAGAGGACGGCAGACAGTTCACACTGATCTTTAGCCCTTTTCTTGGCAAGGTCAAGGTGGTCGATAAGTATGTAGAATTTCTGGAGACGTGATCGTGTTTTCTATAACAAATGATAAATGTCTTGGTTATACTCTCCTGGAAGTCATGGTAGCCATCGCCATCATTGCCACTGCTCTGACGGCTGTTCTGGGGTCACAATCTCAGGGCCTCTCATTGGCCAGTGAAGCGAAATTCAATACGACAGCAGCATTTCTGGCCCAAAGCAAAATGGCTGAAATGGAATCTGAGGACCTCCAGGACCTTACATCTGATGCTGGTGATTTCGGTGACGATTTTCCAGACTATCGTTGGGATATGAAAGTAAGTGATGCGACAGTCATCGAACCTGAAAAAGGTGGAGATTATCTCAAACAAATTGATTTAGCCATTTCCTGGGGCGAGGGCGGGTTGTACCTGTACACTCTCAGGCTGTACAGGTTTATGGATGAACCCGAATAGCACAATGCATGTTTGCAGATCAAAACCATCAGGCCCGTTCACGTGTAGGAAGTTCGTGCCGATAAAAAGACTTTGTACTTCGCCCCTTAAGAGCTGTTCGGGCTTTACGCTGGTGGAAATCCTCTTGGCCATGTTTATTTTTGCGATTGTTATGTCCATCATCTTCACCTCTTACACGGCAACCTTTCGCATCATAGATGAAACGGAAAACCAGGCTGATGTTTACAGAATGGCTCGGGTCACACTCGAAAGGATGTATGAAGATTTAGAATCTGTCTATGCTGCAAAGCCTTCAGAACCTCCTGAATCTGAAGAGGAAAGTAACCAAGTTGTTGAATTCGTGGGCGAGGAGGCCGAAATCAACGGCAGGCGTGCCCACTCCCTTCGCTTCACATCCAGGGCCCACGTAGTCTTCAGCGAGCAAGATCAACCTTCTGGGACAGCGGAAATAAGTTACTATATTGAGGAGAATGATGCTGAAGACAATTTTGTGCTCTACCGCAAAGACACTCCGCGGGTTGGCAGAGCCCCTGACCGGGACGCCGGCGGCTTGGTGCTTTGCGAGAAGCTGCAGTCGGTCACTTTTTTCTATTACGACGCCGAGGGTGACGTTTACGACAACTGGGATTCCACAAGCGAGGAGTTCGAGGATAGGATACCAAGAAGGGTCTCCATAATACTTGAATTTGTCAATGAGTCGAATCCTGAAGCGCCTTTTAGATTCTTGACAACGGTAGCGCTTCCAATGGGCGTGGAGAAGGAAAGTACGTAATATTGCGGCAAGCCCACGATTAATTTGACTGCAAGCGACGATTATGGGCAGGTTTCTTCGAAACAAGAGAGGAATGGCACTGATTCTGACGATCTTGATCATTAGCCTGATCGTGTCGTTGACGCTCCAGTTCAATACGTCTATGCGGTCTGATGTGCACGCAGCTGCCAACCTGAGAGACGGCCTCAAGCTCAGCTATGTGGCCAAGTCAGGTTTCAACTACGCCCTCGCAGTTCTCCGTCAGGACACCGCGGAAGGCAACGCCGATTCTGTCCAAGAGGCTTGGGCGGATCCGAAAACTCTTTCCGCAGATTCGGCTTCTCTGTTTAACGAATGTCGATTTGAGGTCCAAATTTTGGATCATTCAGGACGAATTCAGATCAACCGCCTCATTGACAATCAACAACCGCAACAGTTTGTTCCTGCCCAAAAAGATCTCTTGAAGCGCTTCTTGACACAATTTGACCTGGAGGACGAGCAGGCTGAAGATATCATCCATGCTATCAAAGATTGGATCGATTCAGACAATACGGATACAGATGAATTTTCGCGTGCAGAAAACACATATTATCACGGACTGGGAAGTCCTTACGAGTGCAAGAATGCCCCCATCGAATTCTTAGAGGAGTTACTACTCGTCAAAGGCATTACCAAAGAGCTTTTTTACGGAACAAAGGAGAGATTCGGCATTGCGAACTTTCTAACTCCTTACGGGGATGGCGTGATCAATATCAATACGGCCGATCGTGTCGTCCTGAAGGCCCTCTCAGCGGAAATGACTGATGAAATGGTCGAGAACATGCTCGAATACCGTAACGATAAAGAAAAAGATCTGTCAGCCATAAATTGGAACGAACGGGTTGGCATGAGCGATGTGCCGGTTGAAAGTGGTGTGCTCGCTACCTCAAGTACGCACTTTGAAATTATCTCAGAAGGTTTCAAGGGGGCCATGGCCAAGAAAGTCACAGGGATGGTGGCGAGGCAAGATAAGAAGCTCGATATCCTTTCATGGAAGATAGAGTAGAAGCTATCTCAAAAAGGCGTCTGAGGCCCCATGGCGGCGTTGCAAGTCGGATCAAAATGCTCACATACTACCGTGTATGCTGCGCTTTTTCGCCGCCCCGCGCCTTGCCCTGAACCCTGATCCACTTTTTTGAGATAGATTCTAGT
>JBFEUB010000157.1:0-8314 GCA_041547605.1 Desulfobacteria bacterium | reverse complement strand
TGCAACCCCCTGGCTAAATTGGGAATGGCTTATCCCAATCTAAGTTTACCCGTCGTCGAGGAGACAAAATGGCTGACTCCTGCAGACGTGACATCAGCTCCTACCTCGGCTTTTCAAGCGTTAAGAAACCTTATCAGAAAAGGGCACGGGGTTTCGACTGAAACGGGGTCACAGATTCAATTAAGGTTACATATTGCTTTACATCATCTTGAACTGCAACAGCGAGCGCATTCCCTGTAGCTTGCTGCAGGGAGCTTCAATGTTTGAAGCCGAAAAATGGTAAAGCATGCGTGCCAATGCTGTTAGGTGCAGGCTACATGTGAAGTATCTGTCTTCCAGAGACAGATACATGACAGTTATGTGTGGTCGGTGTTGCACCGCGACAACAAGCACTCACTGGCTGTCTCCGAACTCTACTTTTTCATGAGCTTAGATGTATCCGAGACCTGTGCCGAGGTCTCCGTAACCTTACCTTGTGTGCTGTAGGGGACAACCGACGTGTCGAAAACAGCAATAGGCACCTCTCCCGGGGTACTAAAACCGACCATGTTCCCTCTGGGGTCGAGCCTTATCACAAAAACCAAACCATAAATAGAGCAACCTGTCACTTCATATCCACCCCCTGGAACCTCCAGGATAGACGTAACAAATTCCTCGCCACGACGGGTTCCGTAAGTCTTTTGCCAGGCAACCGTTCCATCCGAATTGAGCTTTAATATCCAAAAATCCAGACTACCCTCACCAAAAGACTTCGTCATACCCCCCAAGATGAATCCACCGTCTGAAGTCTGCTGTATTGGCATCTTTCCGAAAGAATCCGTGTCATAATCTTTGCCCCCGTATGTTTTCTGCCAGGCAACCGTTCCATCAGAATCGAGCTTTAATACCCAGAAATCTTGCCAGCCCTCACCAAAAGACGAGGTCGTCCCCGAAACGATGAATCCCCCGTCTGAAGTCTCATGAACAGACTTGGCATAATCTGAGCCCTTGCCACCATAGGCTTTTTCCCACACAATGTCCCCTGCCGAATTGAGCTTCAGAACCCAGAAATCATCATCGCCTGCGCCAAAAGATTCCGTTATTCCTGCCACGACATATCCGCCGTCTTTGGTGTCGTCAACAGAGAAGGCTATATCCCAGCCCCCCCCACCGAAAGCCTTCTGCCAGGTAATAGTTTTATCCGGACTGACCCTTACTACCCAGAAATCATACTGGCCAGCATCCACGTCCCATAACTCACCAACTGCAATATGCCCACCATCTGAAGTCCGCAAGACCGCATGGGTGTCGTGACTTACATGCCACTCACCAACAATTTCATCTTTCGCATAACAAGGTGAGGTTACGATTAGTGCCAACGCAATAAAGGCTGCAACCCATCTTATCCCCTGCATTATTTACCTCCAAGGAAGCATGTCTATCATCCAGCTTGAATATCCGTCGTCATACTTTTCTGCAATTTTTATATTTGGCAATATAGTGCACAATCACGCCAACTTCAACCATAGTCAGTGATATGGTCTCTATTTTTCTTGGAGCACCAGATGCCATAGGGGCAACGAGGATCGGCTGGTGGCAGCAACAGACTGCTGGGGCTTTCTCCCACATGTGAGCTTGAACGAATAAACGCATGCATCGTAAATAAGATAGCAATTTTTCTGATCAAATCAATCAGTTCAGGTAAAGAGATCTCTCCATTAAATTCGCCCAGATGAGGGCCTGTATTGATATCAATATCTTTTTCTCCCCGTTTAAAACTGCCTATTTCATCTTCAGAATAACCGCTATGTCTAAGAATCTCGTGAAACTCAGAAGGTGTCATTTCTTTCTGGTCTCGCATTCTGAGTTTCTCTATCGTGTGTTTATCTACACCCATTTCCTCAACCATTCTCTCTATCAACAAGTCAAGATCAAACAAAAATTTTTCCTGCAGCCATCGCCTTCCAGTTAAGCCTTCATAATAACGAGAGATTATTCCGGCCATGAGATCTTTGAGCAGAACCTTGTCAAAAAGATACCAGGTATCCACAGGCTGTCTATTTTCATCTATACCCACTTTAGTCCTATCTTGGTTCCGAAAGTAACTACCGGTTACCAGGAATAGACCCAACAAATGGTCTCCGACATGATGGAATAACTCTTGAAGAGATCCGCTCAATGGAATGAAGTGCTCAAAATCTCTGATCCCGCTTAAGCCAAAGTTAGGCCAATCACAGGAGTCAAGCCACCGATCCAGTCTGCCTGCATATCCCTGCCACCAACCATATCTACCTTTATCCAATCTTGTTTGCGCCTGTACCCGGTTATGGAACAACGGAATAATACTCGTATGAATAACCCCTAATGAGGTTAAATTGCCCAAAAGGTAGGCGCATCTGGTCATGACCTCTTTGATTTCCATGGGGGAGAGCCATTCTGATGGCTTGAGGCTATTGGGATAGACAAAGTAGTCCTTGTGGACGATAAAGGCAGCGGCATATCTATGCGGATGAAGCTTAAGCTTTTTGGGCTGCCTGATAGGCAGACTTGACAACTTCAAGATGTAGCTTCCTTCAAAAGCCAAAGGCTCTGGGATGACAAATCTTTCCTCAAAAGAGAGTCGCTTAAGGTAAGTCATCCATATGATTTCGTTGGTCAAATTTTCCAAAGAATCTTGTGGTCGCATGAGTTTTACCACTAAGACTCTTTCATCGTCGATCTCTGCCACCAGACTGCGGTTCGCAAAGTACGGCTTTGCGTCTTTTATATCGATCTTTCTCAATATGTCTGCATAGGTTATTTCATGAATGCCCTTCTCTATTTTGGGAAATTCAATGTCACAAACAACGGTCTGCCTAACAAAAAATACTTCTTCTATAATCCCTATTGCCCTCTGCCGCAGTCGATCATCTTTCGAGTAAAGAATGGTTTCTTCCAAAAAAGGTTTAAGCTGTTCGATAGCTTCGACTGCTTGCTGGTCTCCCCAATAACCAGCCTTTTCTAAAGCCCGAAGTGCTCCGGGTACTGTAAAGAATTGTCTTTTCAGCACATTGCTGGCAATCTTAATAATAGTCTCTGTGTGATCAATGCTTAACACGGGTAGCGGCCCAATAAGGTAGTGTGAGAGAAACAGTCAGCTTGGACACCGTGTCCTTTTGTCCTCATGAGGACACAATACCCCTTACTTGCCAGAACTTTTGCCAATAGTTGAGCGAAAATTAACCTACATCAAACGCCTCTGTCAACGGATGTTAAGGGTCGCCAGTCAAGATTCCCTTTGCGTGCAGCCGACATGCGTTCTGAGGCGTGTTCTTGGATGAAGCGGTGTATAGGCTGTGCAACAACGGACATTTGGCCCAACATATCGGATTGGGTTCCGTCAGCCCGGAATTAAAGAGTGCTTGCTCTTATCTTTAACCGGGCATTCTGGGCGGCCATTGAAGCTCCCTGCAGCTTAATAAGGATTTTGTTTCGTTATGAAGTTTATATGGGTGTTGACGGAAATCATTTCGTTGTCATGATCAAAACGTCTGGGCAGGCCTTGGGTGGGTGGAGATAGTCTTAGAAAGAGACTTGGGGCTTGTTTTCGGGGGGCATTATATAGGGGTTACTTCCCTATGTTTTTACAGATATAGACACGAACGGCACATTTACAACAAACCAGACCAGGAAACGACATTGAGAAGGGGCACTTCTCGGGATGTTCTTCCAGGCACTCTATGAGGCTTTGCAGGCCAATATCTCGTGCCTTGCAAAGGATTTCGAGCCCTGTGGTATAACATTGTAATAGTTTCGGGCAATATACGTCTTCGGCGATCCTTTCCAATTCTCTCCTGTGTTCTTCTCTCATGCGCAACTTCCTATCAAAAGCCTCCTGTGCGGCAGCTCACCATGGGCTTGGAAAGGAGGCCATGACAAAACAACGTAAAGAAACGCGACAGATACGTAACCGACCGCCCAGACAAAGTCAATGTAACAACATAGAAAAGTTCCATAGTACCGTGTTTCCTGAATTACTTCGACACCCGAATTGGTCTTAACTGCGGCGTTACGCAGGTGAAAACCATTACCGATCATCCATATGTCCATATCGGTTCTACTTGGAGGCTCTTTTCTGTCAACATAATGACACGCAAGCTCTCTCGCACTCATGTCTACAGCTGAACCTACTTTGGTATGCCCTGGCTTGTGAACAGCAGATAGGTGGAACCGCTTATGTTTCCCTCCTTCAACGATCTTACCATTACTGGTCATGGGACGACTCTCAAACCAAAGTTGCAGTATTGAATGTCAACAATTTTGTATTAAAGCAATAGGAAAAACAGGGCTTTTATTGCCGGGGATTACGAATTTTCTTAGAGAAAACATACGGGGGGAAAACCGGCAGTGTTGGAAAAACTGCTGGAACTGCAGGAAGATGCCCTCTAACCGCTGCATGTTGGGTTAGGTTTCCTCAGACCAAAAAGAGAGCGTTCTTCCCAGGACAGAAATCGACTTCTCAAAGGATTTTATCAGCGATATTACATGGAAACAAAAACCACCATGTAGGAAGTATGGACACAGAAACATCATTTTGGCCGATACCGTATTTATTCTCCAACCCTACCGTTGTCAAATTGTCAAAGATCGTCTCTGCCCTGATAAGTCAGTTACACCATCAATCATGCCGTGAGCTTTAAATCATGGTTGGCTTGAAAGTAGGTCGCAAACTCAAGCATGTGATATATTAACGGCACCTTGCATATCTCTCATTGTCTGACTATGTTCAATTTGAGACCTTATTCTTCGAAAATTAATCTCCCAAAAGCAATTTCTCATGGCACCATATCATCTCAGTATATGCAATGCACCGTCGTTTATCCACGTACATGTCAAAATAGGGGATGGAACGATGCGGGGAAGGCGGTAAACCTCATATATTCAAATGATTACAAAGTCAATAGGAGTTTTTTGGGAGTAAAATACGGAGAGCTAGTGCGTAGTGTTGGATGAAGGGGCTGGGATTACAGGAGAATTGAGATCCAGCCCAACCCCGTCTGGACCTGTCCCGAGCATCGGGATTCATCGGAACTGCGGGGAGGTTCAATAGGAAGTAAATAATCCGAGTGGAGAAGTCCAGAACAATCAACTCAAAAAGGGGACATTGGGAAACAAAAAGTAAGGGCAAAAAAATAAGGCCTCAGGTTCTTCTCAGGGGAATATTGGAAGGTGGTAGCAGAGAGAACCCTATGGCCTTATTTGGGCAAAAAGAAATCCGGGGTCGGGGTCGATTCTCTTCTCAAATATTTGATTTGTGTGTAGAGAGAAAAATTTTCACCACTGACCCCAGACTTCCATTCGGATAAAAGCTCACAGGCTACTTTTTCATCGCGTTAAGAATTGAAATACCAATGGGACACTTGCAGTAATATACATCGCCAAAATACAGCGAGAAAGGGCACATGCCCGATTCGTGTTTCAGACACTCAGCAAATGATTCGAGTCCAATGTATTTTGCTTTACAAGGAATTCCGCATTCTGGGTTGCTTAATTTGCGCCCCTTGGGACAGTCGCTTATGCGTTCTTGCATTGTCTTTTTAGGCTTGGGTTCCATGTGCCACCACTAACGGCAATGCTCATCCAGTACCCATTTTTACTGGCCAAAGGTGGTCGATGGCAATGGGGTGAACACTGTATTTTTCAAGTAAAAACTATGTATCTTGAAGATGAGGGCAGAATACGCGACAGACAGGGAATGGTTCTATCCCATGCAGGCAAGGGTGATGGATGGTGTTACAGAATGTTGGGAATGGTTTGGGGTACGCTTAACTCGGACACGCCGTCAAGGGAGGTCATGTCAGCGGCTAATCCTTCCGTTGCCTAGCCATATAGATGAGAGGCGCACATGAACAAAACCATGAATCCGCAAAACAGACCGAGCAGTTGCACACAGACGGCTTCTTTTCTAAACATTGCACGAAAGTTACAAGGCCAATATCTTTTACCTTACAAAGATTGTCAATACCATGTCTGTGAAATTTGCAGTCTTGTGGGCAGTATTCTGCGAGTTGCTGCATTTTCTGCGCATACGCCTGTTCCATCTGCAACCTCCTTGGAATTATGTCAGTTCTTTGACGATGTCATATTAGAAGCTATCTCAAAAGCGTGGATCAGGGTTCAGGGCAAATCTTAGATCCCGAGCTTGCCGTCGGGGGACGCGGGGCGGTGCGCAAGCCCGCCGCGGCGGGATGCGCATTTTGAGTCCCGCTACAGCGGGACAACGCCGCCATGGGACGTCAGACGCATTTTTGACATAGCTTCTCGCCCACACATGAGACTTACACCTCTTCTAAGGTATGGTGCTTGATAAAATCTGCTAGCAGAGATTTCTGGTACTCCGTTAAGTCGCCAAACTGCACGCCACATCGCCTTTTTTTGTAAGAAGTCAAAGGGCTTTCATAGGTTGGGAAGCCATAAACGAGTTGACAGGGCATGTTTAGACGGAAACTACTATCCGTGACGAAGATTTCCAATTCTTTAGGACGGGTTGCTGGCTCTTCCTCACCAAAACACTCAAACGCAAGTCCACTCATGCTAATATCGACAATGCGTCCCATATGGGAGTGAGAGGGCCGGAGCATAACAAATGCGCCGTCCTGAACCCGAAACCGTTTATGTTTCCTTCGTTCAACCTGAACTTTCTTGCTCAGCATAATAAAACCTCCTCAGCAGATTTGTCATTTTGAATGCCGGTGATTCGGGCTTAACATGCAGAGTTCGTGCCAAGTCAGCGGTTTTCACATGGTGTTCTCCCCACAAACCGGACCGTTTTAAATGTTAGTTTTTTGTACTATTGAAAAAAGGAGGAGGGGTAGAGATGAAACGGTCCAGATTTACCGAGCAGCAGATCGCCTTTGCACTGCATCAGGCAGAGACAGGGACATCGGTGGCAGAGATCATCCGAAAGCTGGGGATCACCGAGCAGACGTTTTTTCGTTGGAAGAAGAAATACGGCAAGCTGATGCCTTCACAAGTTCGCAAGTTCAAACAGCTGGAAGAAGAAAATAGCCGTTTAAGGCGTCTGGTAGCGGATTTATCCTTGGACAAGGAGATGTTGCAGGAGGTGATCCGAAAAAAGCTCTAAGGCCTGCCCAGAGGCGGGAGGCAGTCGATGTCTTGATGACGTGCTACCAGGTGAGCACACGGCGCGCTTGCCAAGTGTTGCGAGCACCAAGATCGACCCTGTACTACCGACCCCGCAAAGATGAGCAGGCCTTCCTTCGGAAGCGAATTAAGGAGATTGCCGCTACTCGAACTCGTTACGGATACAAGCGGATCCACACTGTGCTTCAACGCGAGGGCTGGAAGGTAAATCACAAAAGGATTTACCGACTTTACTGTGAAGAGGGTCTTCAGATACGCCACAAGCGGCCCAAACGCCGGGTAAGTGCCAAGGTGCGTGATGACCGAACGCAGGCCATCCGTCCAAACCAATGTTGGTCCATGGATTTTATGGCGGATCAGCTGATTGACGGTCGCCGGATCAGGGTGTTAACGATAGTGGATAACTTTAGTCGTGTGAGTCCCTTGATTGGGGTGGATTTTCGCTACAAAGGCTGTGTGATGTGGTTGAGGCTCTAAGCCGCTCTGTGAAGCGCTATGGATTGCCAGAAAGGATCCGGGTGGACAATGGCCCGGAGTTCATCTCCAAGGACGTGGACCTGTGGGCCTATACGAACAAAGTGGTTCTGGATTTTTCGAGACCGGGGAAGCCCACGGATAATGCGTTTATTGAGTCTTTTAATAGTCGATTTCGGGATGAATGTTTGAACCAGCACTGGTTTTTGGACCTGGCCGATGCGAAGCACAAAATCGAAGCCTGGCGGCAAGACTACAACCTTACACGGCCTCACAGCTCCATCGGAAACGTGCCTCCTCAGCAGCTATATCAGGAGGCAATGGCCGGATCCGCATGAGTCAAAGAAGTCCATTTTTCTCATTAAAAGTGGTCCAATAAACGGGGAACCCCTAAGGCAGTCAATCTCTAACTTAAAAAGTGGTACATAATGTGGGGGCAAGTCAGTTTTTATAGCGGTTTTCAGAATAACGTTCCGATAAGAATAGATGACAATTGAAAATACTATTTGGCTCACTTGTGGGTGTGCAATTTCAGGATTTTTGAATTCTCTTGGCTAAATCGCATGAACTCGGGCGGAGCCCTCAGACAGCTTGCAATTTTAAACGCCAGTCACATTCAAAAATCTTCTCCAAAATTGCACAATGTCGTTCGCCAAATAATATTGTCAATCATCAACGACTTGCGAGCAAACGGAACATATTTTTGACAATCAGTCTA
>JBFEUB010000156.1:0-8348 GCA_041547605.1 Desulfobacteria bacterium | reverse complement strand
TTTCTTGGGAGGGCATTTTGCGGTTTTATCTGTCCGCTAGGCACCATCCACCATGTGGTGAGTTGGATAAGACCTGCCCTCAGGGGGAATCGCATGATCCAGGCCAACCAAAAGACCCCGGGGCAGAGGATCAAGTATTTTCTGCTTATAGCACTTCTTCTCACAGCCGTGATGACGCTGAACATAGCGGGCCTGCTAGACCCCATATCTTTGCTTTTTCGATCCCTATCGTTGGCCATATTGCCTGCCGCCGGCTTGGGTTTAAAAGAACTCTTTGATGCGATGGCGACAAGCAACATCAAAATCTTTAACTATTTGAGTTATGGTGGTGAAACCCTTGTATCACCGGTCTTCGGCTATGGCTATCCGGCATACAAAACAGGGTGGTTTATCGGATTGACGTTTCTCGTCATCCTGTTTCTGAACCGGATCAGACCGCGTTTCTGGTGTCGCATCTTGTGTCCACTCGGGGCCCTTTTGGGAATATTTTCAAGGTTCACGGTCCTGAGACTCGAGAAGGATCAAGATAAATGCACAGACTGCAAATTATGCAACAGAACCTGCCAAGGGGCAGCCTCGCCTATGCCAAGCCAGACCTGGGAAAACGCCGAATGTCTGTTGTGCTTCAATTGCTTTGATGCCTGTCCTGAGGGCGCCCTCTCTTTTCGATTCAGATGGGCGCCGAAACTGAACAAAAGACCGGACATGGGCCGGCGGGCCGTGCTCGGGGGGTTGGTGGCAGGCTTTTCCCTCCCGTTTCTGGCAAAGCTCGACGGCACGGAGCACCATGTTTCAGACCCCCGCTTGATCAGGCCGCCGGGTGCCCTGCCCGAGGAGGATTTTCTAAGGCACTGTCAGCGGTGTGGCCTTTGCATGAAGGCTTGTCCGACCAATGTTATCAACCCGACCCTCGGGGAGGCAGGACTGGCAGGCTTCTGGACGCCCCATCTCATCATGACTCAGGGCTACTGCGAATATACCTGTACCCTGTGTGGGAGTGTTTGCCCAACAGGCGCCATCAGCGAGATATCATCCAGAGAAAAGATTGAGCGCCCTATTAGAATCGGGGCGGCCTATATCGACAGGGGGCGATGTCTCCCGTGGTCGGGCAATGGGCCGTGCATTGTGTGTCAGGAAGTTTGTCCCACTTCGCCAAAGGCCGTTTATCTGAGAAGGCAAGTGATCCGCAGTCCCGATCTCACCCAGGCTCCGGTGGAAGTGAATGCGCCCTATGTAGACCTCAAGGCATGTGTCGGGTGCGGTATCTGCGAAACCAAATGCCCGATCAAAGGCCGGCCGGCTATAAGGGTCATTGCAGCAGGAGAATCCCGATCGATTCAGAACCAGATTTTGCTCACCAGCACGCCACCATAATTTCACTGCAGGCCATTTCAAAACCCGATTTCAGCTCATCTTGCGGACTTTTGTCCAAAAGCCCTTGGTGAAGCAAAACGAAAAAATCTTGGACTTTTTGAGGGCATTAGCCCGAGTTTTTGTGATGAATCTCCGTGCTACAGCCTTCCAAGTGGGTTGCCTCAAAATACAGGGTTTGCCTGTTTAAAATACAGTATTCACCCCATATACATTTGCGATGGTTTTGATAGAAAAAACCATTGTAAGCCGTTTCGGAGCCCCAAGAGAAAGGAGGAATTCAGAATGGAGACTTTAGATGTGTCCGCTTTGGGCATAGAAATGCCTCATGCAGACCATGAACAACATCTGTGTTTCTTGCGAAATGTCGGCCAACTGACAAGGAACCTTGAGAGATACAAAAAGCTGGTAAAGGACCCAAAATTCGTTTGCACGATGTGCGGCCGAGCTGCGGCTAGCGAAAAAAATGTGTGTGTAGCCGAGGCATTATAGGGAGATCTCGGGAAGGTCCCTTTGTAAAGGGTGTCCATGATTTCAGAGGGCCCCCTTCCCTATACCGCACAGGGCATAAGGTCGGCAGATATTTATTTTTCCTCCTTTTCTTTCCCAAAGGTCCTGGCCCGTTCAGCCAGCTCTTTTAGTCGCTCATCCGCCAGTCTAAAAAGTGTTCCCTTGGTGTAGGTTCCGTCTTTGCGCTTTTTCCCTGCCTTCATTCCTGTGAGTATTTCAACCCCCTGCTCTATGGTCTTTATAGGGTAGATGTGAAACTTGCCGTCTTGGACCGCTTGGACCACGTCTTTTCGCAGCATGAGCTCCTTCACATTCTTGGCGGGAATAATCACACCCTGTTTGCCCGTGAGCCTTTTGTGGTTACAAATGTCGAAGAACGCCTCGATCTTGCGCGTTACCCCGCCAATAGGTTGAATTTCTCCCTTCTGGCTGACTGAGCCGGTCACGGCAATCCCCTGGAAGATTGGCACACCGGCAATCGCAGAAAGGAGAGCAAAAAGCTCTGTGCTGGATGCGCTGTCACCATCAACCATGCCGTAGGTCTGCTCAAAGCACAGGCTGGCAGTGAGTGCCAGGGGTTTGTTGTGCGCAAAGTGCTCTCGGATATAACCGCTTAATATCATAACGCCCTTCGTGTGGATGTTTCCACTTAAGCGGGATTCTCGCTCAATAGTGATGACGCCCTCTTTGCCCATGGAGACATTGGCTGTAATCCGTCCCGGCTTGCCGAACATATGGTCACCCGTTTGCAGGATGGCCAATCCGTTAATCTGGCCGACCTTTTGGCCGTCGGTCTCGATCCAAAAGATCTCTTTTTTGATCAGTTCCTGGACACGTTCTTCAATTAGGTTGGAACGGTAGATCTTCTTATCTATGGCCTTTTCTACATCGGATGCAACAATATACCTTCTGCTTTTCTGCGAGGCCCAGTAATTAGCTTCCCTGATGATGTCAGCAATGGCTCCCAACCTGAGCGTCATCTTGTCTCTGCTGCCAGCCACCTCCATACTGTATTCCAGGATTCTGGCGATCCCGGTGCGGTCAATGTGTTTGAGGCCCTCCTCCTCGCAGAATCTGGCCATGCAGCATAGGCACTCCCGGATCCGCTTCTTGGTCCGATCGGTCCTGTCATCCAAGTGCGCCTTGATCTTGAACATCTGTTTAAAACGATCATCATAGACATAGAGAAGTTCATAAAGGTACGGGTCCCCTGTTACGACAAGTTTAAGGTTCAGAGGAATGGGTTGGGGCTTCAGCGTCCTTGTCGTTATGAAGCCGTACATCTCGCTCACGTCTTCTATCTTTACCTCCTTGTGCCTAACCGCCCGTTTAAGGGCCTCCCAGGAGAAATACCACTTGAGGATATCGGCTGCTTTCAAGACCAGGTATCCCCCGTTGGCGTCATGCAGGGCACCTGGTTTGATCATGGTAAAGTCTGTGACTAGGGCACCAAAGACTGCTTCCCGTTCAATCCTGCCAAAAAGGGCGGGGTAAGTCGGACTCGAGGTATAGACGACAGGCGCCCCCTTGGTTTCAGAATTGTCAATGAGTACATTAACTCTATATTTGTTCATAGCCGTGGCCATGGCTGCCGCCGCAGGGAAAGGCCCTTTTGGGGTCTCTGCCTCAGGCTTTCTCCGAAAATCGGCGATGTTCTCCAGAATGTCCCTTCTCGCAGCTTCAAGATATTCGAACACATGGCGTTCGTCCTTGAATTTGGACTGGAGTTTCTGCATCCTCTTCTTTACGACGGCAAGGGCAACCTGACGGTGCAGGCCTTTACGCCGTTCCATGTACTCGGACTCTAGCCCCCCTATCTCATTCATAGCCTGGTTCATTTCTACCGACAGCTTGTCACCGCGGTCTCGCAGGGCGGTCTTCTCCTCAGGGGTATACTTGGCAAGCTCTTCGGGGGGAATGATTTTGCCATCCCTGCCAGGTATGATCGACACACCCTGAGGATCAACCTGCAATAGAAAGCCCTCTGCCTCCACCTTCTCCCTCAGGACATCGATGATTTTGCGGCGCTTATTTTCAAATTCCTGACGGAGAACCTGCTCCTTGTAACGATAATCGTCTGAGCTAAACGCAGTAGGGATGTCGACCATAAGGGCTTCAACCAGTCCATCCATTCCCGCTTTCAGTTCATTTCCTCGGCCAGCGGGCAGTTTCATGGCCGTTGGCTTGTCAGGTTCTTTAAAGTTGTAAACATAACACCAGTCGGGCGGCGGCGGCTGTTTTTTTGCCTCTTCTTCCAAAAAGGCCCGAGCCATGTATGTGGCCCCCGTGTCCGTCGCCCCTGCCACGTAGATATTGTATTCAGGATCGGTCATGCCAACGCCAAACTTTATGGCTTCGATGGCCCTTTCCTGGCCGACAACCCCATGTATGACAGGACACAGTTCCCTGGTGAAAGCAACCTGCACATCCTGTGGATCAATGTGCAACCGCAGGTCTTTCGCAGAAAGCTCCTTCACTTTTCTAGCCATCGCTCCCTCCTTTATCAATATGGGCAACCTCTTTTTTACAACTCCAACTCCCAAAAACTGCTAGTGTTGTGTCCCAGGAGTTTGTTCCAAGAATATGGAATCGCCAAAAAGCCATTTTCCTTGCTCCGTGAGCATTTTCGGGACATCAACTTCGCTCCGCTAAATCATGCACGCAGTGCCTCCGTTCAAGCCGTCAGGCGCAACCGGAGCGCTAAAACTCGGGCCTAAGGCCCTCAAACAGTTTATGATTCTTAACGCTCCACTCAGCTGAAGTCCGGCTCCGAAAAAGCTCAATGTCGCTCGGAAAAGGCTTTCGGCTCCAGTGTCAGTAATAGAACTTACTCCTGGGACACAACACTAGAAGCTATCTCAAAAAAGTGGACCACGGTTCAGGGCAAGGCGCAGGGCGGCGAAAAAGCGCAGCATACACGGCAGTATGTGAGCATTTTGAGCCGACTCGCAACGCCGCCATGGGGCGTCAGACGCATTTTTGAGATAGCTTCTGAATACTTAGCCTTCCGAATGCTCTGAACCTTGCCTACATATTTTTTCCACGATGCTATCTGGGTGCACGCGAATGGCACAGGATCCCACCGTATCGACGAAACCCCTTGCCTCCGGCTACCGGGGTCAGTGTTTTGACGCCAGCATGGACCCCAGACGCAATGCGTCCAGCTCTCCAGGCCGCAGAAGGCAAAAGCTCCCAATGTACCGAGAGCCTTAAGCAATCGTTTCTTTTTACGCTTTTTAGGCACGATTGTTGCACAAAAATCCTCGCAAAATTCCCTTGCCAACACACAAACACTAATCGAAAGATATGATGTACTACCTGTTCAAATCTCTTTGGGCGATGCATCCATGAAATCATTCAGCCTTAGAGGTCGAATCCTCATTCCACTGGGTCTAGCTTTGGCAGCCTTACTTGGCGTGTTTGTATTCACTCTCTATCGGTTTCAGCAAAAACAGATGATGAGACAGGTGGAAAGCAAGTTGGCGTCAGTGCAACAATTCTTCGAAGAAAAGCTGGAAAGCGACGCCAGCATGATGGGGGCTGCGCTGGATGTGATCCTGCGTGATGAACAACTCAAAGCTGCCCTGAAAGCGAAGAACGGGTTGGCATTACTCAACCAGACTCTCCCCCTGTTTGATCAGCTGAATGTGGACCATGGGATTACTCATTTGTACTTCACCGGTCCAGACCGCGTTAATATCCTGCGCGTTCACAAACCAGAAAAGTATGGTGACACCATTGACCGTTTTACCACACTGGAGGCTGAGAGGACCGGAAAAGTGTCACATGGGATTGAACTGGGACCATTAGGAACGTTTACCCTGCGGGTAGTCGAACCCTGGTTCGATGGGCAGCAGTTGATCGGTTACGTGGAAATGGGCGAGGAAATCGAGCACATCACGCGCAAACTGCGCCATGTCCTCGGGGTCGAAATCTATGTTGTCATCGAAAAGGAATATCTTGATCGCACGAACTGGGAATCGGGTATGCGAATGCTTGGCCGCGACGCAACATGGAATAGGTTCCCTACAGTAGTCATGGTTGACCAAACACTGGAGGAGTTCCCCGAACCCCTTGCCGCGTTTTGTGCTGAAGAGCGGCACACATCCATGAAGACCGATATATACACGTCATTCAATAATCGACACTATCGAGCTAGATTTATTCAACTAAATGACGCTGGCGGTCGAGGGGTAGGCGACATGGTCGTTATGATGGACGTCACGGATCCGATGGCATACCTGCACATGACCCTCATAGTCATCGGCCTCATCTGTGTAGCGGTCGGAGGCATTTTGTTTGCACTATTGTTGTTGTATGTCGACCGAGTGGAAAGAGAAATGGCAACAGCGCAGGAGAAACTCACCCAAGTCACCAAAGCGGTCGAAAGCACGAGCGATGCGACCCTCATGGTCGATCCATCAGGCCAAGCCATCTATCAAAACCGGGCATCCCTGGAACTCTTTGGATACTCGGTCGAAGAACTGAACGAGGCTGGAGGTCCCCTGATACTCTATTTCGATCCGGCGCTTGGGCATGAAGTGTTCGATACCATCCAAGGGGGTGAGTCCTGGCGCGGTGAAGCGGAGATGCGGACCCGTGAGGGTCGCACCGTTGCAGTTGCACTTCGTGCCGATGTGATTAGGGATGAAACTGGAAAGATTGTAGGATTCATCAGCATACATACTGATATCAGCCAGCGAAAGCAGGCAGAAAAGCAGCTACTGCAGGCCAAGCAAGCAGCCGAGGCTGCCAACTTGGCTAAGGGCGAGTTTTTGGCCAACATGAGCCATGAGATCCGCACTCCCTTGAACGCTGTTATTGGGATGACGGAGTTAGCTTTAGAAACCCAACTTACCAAAGAACAGCGAGAATATCTGGAAACGGTGAGAGTATCGTCTGAGTCCCTACTCACCCTTTTGAATGACATCCTTGATTTTTCGAAAATTGAGGCATGTCAGCTGGGACTGGACGAGATCTATTTCGATCTGCGCACGACTCTCGAGAGGGTTACGGACATGCTGGCTGCGCAGGCGGAAGTAGGGGGCGTTGAGCTGACCTGCCACATCAAGCCAGACGTACCTACCGCGTTGGTGGGAGACCCTACGAGGCTTCGCCAAATTATTGTCAACCTGGCAGCTAATGCCATCAAATTCACTGAAGAAGGTCAGGTAACTATCTCGGTAGAAACCGAAATGGAAGAGGATTCTTCGCTATTTTTGCATTTTACAGTATCGGACACCGGCATAGGGATTCCTCCAGACAGAATAGAGAAAATTTTTGAGATTTTTAAACAGGCAGATGGCTCTACAACAAGAAAATATGGGGGGACAGGATTGGGCTTGGCTATTTCGAGGCAGCTTGTGCAAATGATGGGAGGAAAGATCTGGGTTGAGAGTGAGCTGGGGAAAGGGAGCACTTTTCATTTTACGGCCCGTTTTAAATTGGACTGGACTGAAGCGACACAACACTCAGGCATAAAAGACCTGGACTTCTCTGGTATACGAAGCCTTGTTCTGGATGATCACACCACGAACAGGTCGGCCCTCAAGGAGATGATGTCTTCCTGGGGCCTTGAGTCCGCCGAGGCTGCAGATGAGAAGGAGGCCTTTGCTTTGATGCAAAAGGCCTATGAAGCTGGAAAACCGTATCGAGTCCTTGTACTCGACTCACAGCTATCTGGCATGAACGGATTTGAGGTGGCAAAGAGGGTAAAGGAGAGTCGTTACGGAGCAAACCTGAAAATGATTTTACTTACCTCCGTAGGAAGAAAAGGAGATGCAGCACAATGCGGCAAGTTCGGGATATCGGGATACTTGGTGAAGCCGGTGAAACAATCTGATCTTTTGCATGCAATCATGATGGCTTTGAGACATCCATTTGATAAAAGGGCCCCTCTCATTACACAGTATACTGTCCAAGAGGCGCGAAGACGACTTAATATCTTGGTAGCCGAAGACAATCCAGTGAATCAGAAAGTGGCTTCGGCGGTTTTGAAGAAATGGGGGCACCGTGTTGTTGTTGTTTCAAACGGAAGAGAAGCTTTAGAAGCCATTGATAAAGAGCGTGTTGATCTCATTCTGATGGATGTTCAAATGCCTCAAATGGATGGATTTGAAACAACAGAGCTAATCCGAAATAGGGAAAAAGCGGACGGTGGACATGTGCCCATTGTAGCAATGACAGCCCACGCCATGAAGGGGGATCGGGAAAGATGTCTTGTTGCAGGCATGGACAGCTATGTATCCAAACCGGTAAGGACTGAAGAGCTCTTTTCAGTCATCGAGAGCTTGACGAATAGATCACAGGATAAGAAGAAAGAAAGCCGTTGTCCTTCAAAGGATGTTACGCCACTCGCTGAGGATATACTTGATTTATCCAAGGCAATGAGCGTCGTTGCTGGGGACAGGGAGCTATTTGAAGAGGTTGCCAGCCTGTTCTTAGAAGACGCGGCAGAGAAAATTGCT
>JBFEUB010000155.1:0-8613 GCA_041547605.1 Desulfobacteria bacterium | reverse complement strand
TTTCTGATGCTTTGCCTATGAGACTCGATTGTTCTCTTGGATGAACTTAACAACTCAGCTATCTCGATTGTGTTTTTGCCCTCTCTGATAAGCTGTGCCACCTGGATTTCTTTTGGGGTCAAAGCCGAGTACTTGGATGATAACTGGTGCACGAATGGTGAAACAATATCATCGAGATTGGACTCCAGTATCTTTAGATAGGTCTTCTGCTGCATATCCAAGCTGTTCTTTTTAAATTTTTTTATGTATGGCACAACCAGTTCTTTGACGTTTGACAACACCCTTTCCTCGAGGTCTCGCCTCGCCTTATCACTTTGTGTTAGCAAAGCTCTTAACGCACGATTTACCTCCCGAAGCTCCTTCGTTTGAGCCTTCAAAGTGGCGTGCTTGTCTCTCAGCTGCTTCTCTAGCCCCTTGAGCTGGGCAACTTGTTTCTCCAGTCTTTTTACCTGTTGTGCCAGTTGATTATGGGTTGGTTTTTTGACCATCTGTTCAATCCTCCATGATAGCTCCAAAAACGTCTATAAGCACCTAACGGTTTCAAGGACTTCACCGGTTTGCACTCACGGCATGCCACCTTATTCAGACAGAACCTCTCCAAGGATTTAATGGGTTCCGTTTTACACTTCATGGTTGACCTGGGTTTTTAGTGCTTCAAAGAGCTGACCTCGTGTGATGAGTCGCTGGGTCACCGTGACCATTGCCATCAGAGCGAAAGGCTTGTCTTGGATCTACCTATAGTAGGCTATAGAATAGCAGGAGTA
Organism: Desulfobacteria bacterium; assembly: GCA_041547605.1. GTDB lineage: Bacteria > Desulfobacterota > Desulfobacteria > Desulfobacterales. The sequence goes on along the minus strand of JBFEUB010000155.1, from coordinate 7,849 downwards.
AGTTCAAGCACAAGGCCTGATTAAGGCCAGGTTTAGCACAGGATAAAACCGGCACTATGGAAGAGATAACAGGTGGGATGCAAGGTTTGTTCGTTGTTTCTTCAAACCAAGCTTTGCTCTGATGTTCTCTCTATGAAACTTGACCGTCCGAGTGGAGACATTAAACAAATTTGCAATATCCTTGGTTGTTTTGCCTTGCTTTATGAGACCAGCTATCTGGATTTCTTTGGGTGTGAGACCAGAATATTGCAGGACCAACTTTTGCAAGAAAGGAGAAACAATCTCTTTCAGGTTTGATTCGATAATATCTACGCAAGTCATCTGTTTTTCATCCAGTCGGGTGCCTCGCAGGGTTTCAACGTAGGGTAAAATCAGCTCTTGCACATTTGACACAACGCTTTCTTCAAGCTGCACCTTGTCTTTCTCCCGGCGTTCTAACAACACTTTCAAGGCCGTGTTCAGGTCCTCGAGGCTTTCCGAGTGAACCTTCAGGTCTTCATGGCTCTTTTGAAGTGCATCCTCCGCCTTCTTGCGCGATGTGATGTCGCGAACGTAAGCATGCATGATTTGCTCATCTTCATACTCCAAGTAACTGACCGTTATCTTGACCGGAAACTCTCTGCCGTCTTTGGAGCGATTGACCGACTCGAACGATAGGCTGCCCTTATCTTTGAATTGGCGCCAAAAATCAGGCCAATTATCCTCCTGGTACAAGGGGTCAACATCGTGTACCTTCATGGAAAGCAGTTCCTCGCGGGAATACCCCATGTGGCGACATGCGCTGTTATTCACATATATAAAGCGTGCGTTCTTATCCACCCAAAATACGGCGTCTGAGGCGTGCTTAACACAGTATTGCATTAACCGTGCTTCCCTCTCCGCCTGCTTGCGTTCAGTGATGTCACGGCTTACACCCACTAACCCTGCGACATCTCCACGCTTGTCTAGAAATGGAACTTTGATGGTTTCGAGGAAAGTTTTCTTTCCCTCAGCGTCGGTCATTGACTCTTCAAAACGAACCGGCTTTCGTAAATTCATTGCCTCTTTATCACTCAAGGCACACTGCTCGGCCAAATCTGGCGGGAGTAATTGTTTATCGGTCTTTCCAAGCATCTTTTCTTTTCCCAACCCTGCCAGTTTTGCACATGCATCGTTGACAAAAAGATGACGGCCTCGAACATCCTTGAAGAACACCGCATCGGGGAGAGCTTCAATCAAATCAAGAAGCGGTCCACTCGTATCACCCAGTGGCTCTTGAGTCGGCTTTCGTTCAACAGTTTTTTTCTTTAGCTTCCTTACCTTCTGCTGTTTTTCTTTTTGGATCGGTTTTCTACCCATTACACTGTCCCCCAATCGTGGAAATGATAGGACGAAAAGCATCAGGTTCAGGCCAAGCAGTGACCAGGCCTATTTGAGGGCGATGAAATATTCTGGCAGTCATAGCACTTATAAATTCGAGGTTGTAAATTAGAGGTAACTTCCCATTATTGATGCCCACATACAGGGCAGGCCTATCAAAGGTTTCTAACTCATATGATAAGTTTCGTTAAACGGTGGCAGGAGATTCTGGGAAACGACTATTCTGGAAGACTGTTTCCATATAGCAAAGCTTCCAGGGAAGGGCTAACCCGCAACCATAGAGGCTTGCCCGAAGTGCAAGCGTCACCTGTCTGCCTTGTGGGTTGAGAAGGGCGCTGACTCGGGATAATTAAGCTAAATACCACGGCGACAGGAATTGTCAACAGAAAGGAGGCTTATGTAATGGACGTAACCGTCAGGCACGTGGTTTGAGGGGTGGAAGTATTGGTGTTAGATCAAGGAAGGGGGAAGCCTATTGGCACACAGTTACTGGACACAAGATGTTTGGTGTCGTTCACAAAGTCTAAAACTAGAGAGTGCTTCCCATTATTGATGCCCACATACGGGACGCATCAATTAAAGGTTTCTAACTCATATGATAAGTTTCGTCAAACTGTGGAGGAAGTTTTGGGAAAGGAAACGTGAACACTTATACGTGCGGTGAGACAAAATCTCGCCACTGATTCCAGACTTCAATTCGGATAAATCATTACACGCTATATTTCAATTTGTTGAGAATTGACACACCAACGGGACAATCGCACAAATGTCCATCGCCAAAAGGCACCGAGAAACTACACATGCCCGGGTCGTGTTCCTGACACTGAGTAAATGAATGGAGTCCCATGTATTTTGCTTTACAAGGAATTCTGCGCTCCGACTCACTTAATTTTCGACCTTTGGGGCAGTCGTTTAGGAGTTTGTGTATGGACTTTTTAGCGTTTTGTTCCATCTTCCACCTTCAACGGCGACGCTCAGGTTTTAACTGGTTCTGCTGGTCAAAAGTGTATGGTAGTGAATACCATAAAATCCCGTAGTTTGCCAGTACTAATAAAGTATTGGACACTAAAATTATTACAAATAACAACAACGAGGGGCGCCATCTCATTCAGGCAAAGGTGACGGAACAAAAAACCGGAAGTGTTGTAAAGGATGGGATTACTGGAAGACAGTCGTTGGGAACAAGATGTTGTGCATGTCTGTCATAAGCCAAAACTAAAGACTACTTCCCATTATTGATGCCTGCTAATCGGGGAATTTTATTGAAGATATCTAAACGTAATTATAAGCTTTGTCAAGGGGGGCATAAATCGGGAACCAAAGGAGTGCAAGATGACAAAGCGCAGATCTTACGGATGCCTGGTACTGGTAGCATTGATCATTTCCACATGCCCAAATTATGCATTGGCTTGGTATGATGAGACCCACATTGCCATTGCCAAAGCAGCCGGGTATTACAAATGGTTTAACGCCACCGGTGCCGATATGGCTAAAATGAAAGCCGGGGAGATTGAGGCGCATAACCATTATTGTAACCAGGCACGCGGTACGGTCGTAACCCAGCAAACAGTCTTGAGTCAGGTTGGTCTGTATAACCAAGTCGATGAAAAGGGTCACTTGTATGGGGCAATAGTCGCGTCCGTGAGGGACTATATAGCAGACACGCAAAAAGGTAGATACGCTGAGTATCATCTTGCGTTTTGCGCTCATTACGTTGGAGATTTATCTCAGCCCCTACATAACACACTTTATCGTTCGTTTAATCAAGAGCACCACCTCCTCGTTGATGGAATCGTAAACGATGACGTACTGGATAATCCCCAAAAGATAAAAATATACCCAATAACTATCGCTTCCGAGGAGGAAATAGCTAAGGAAATAGCACGGATTGCGAATGGGTCCTTAAAGCTTGGATACAAGATGGAGGCTGAGAATCGGCTGATAACAACAGAAGAAGCTTATACACAGATTAGCCACAGTGCCTCCCTGTTTAGGGCTATTTTGAAGTTCGTTGGCAAATGAGTGACAGCAGGATTAGAGATAACTTTACCTTATAGTAAGTTTTTCGGCCTCTATTTTTCAGACATAATATGGCAGAATCTATGATTCCAGGACGAATGCAGCACATACAATATGTGGAAAATATCAGCAAAAAAGGCAGAGCCGTTAGCGACTCTGCCCCTTAGTTTTTCACATTTTAATCGGGTTTAATTCTTCAGCTTGGTTATGAATCCGAGTTCATCGGTGTCTTATTTGAATTGGTCCTCGATGCCGTTCCCATCGTCGTCACGATCAAGGTCGTCTTCAACGCCGTCATTATCATCGTCAGGGTCAAGATCATCATCGACACCATCATCATCTGTGTCAGGCTCGTCGACATCCACTATCCCATCATCGTCGGCGTCTTGGTCTTGGCCCCTACCCAGTGTAAACAGGACAAAATACAGCCCTGTGCATTCAAAAATACGGTATATACCCTATTTTTTTTTGCAAAAGAGTCGTTATCATAAAGTTAATTCGTTCAGTTTTCGCACTGAATTCCAGAGGGGAGGTGAAGGGGGCCTAAAGATTTTGCTGGTAAAAACCAATGTCCCGGAAGAAAGAAAACAGCAGAAATTAAGGAGGGCAGAAAGATGAAAAAGATGACACTATCTTTCTTGATTGTTAGTATTATGGTTCTGGTTCCCGTGTGGGCATTTGGGGGACAGATAGAAGGAACGGTTCAGGGTTTCAATTGCGTCACGCACGGTAAGGTTTGCCCTGTTGGCAAGGAAGACCCGATGATTGCAACCGAAAGGGTATTTGTAGTTCTTGCGAAAGATGGCAGCTACTACTTCGTTCCGAACTTGGACCGAGGTATAATGGCGAGACATATAAACAAGACGGTTCGAGTTAAAGGAGAACTTAGTGCCAAGTATCCTTCTGTTACGGCTGATACCCTTGAGGTTATGAAAGGCGGTCACTGGGAAGTGACTTGGTCGAAGAAATGGGAGGACGAAGCTCGAGCATGGCAATGGTAAGATTGAAAACTTTTTCCTGATTCCTTTAATCCAAATCCCTATAGGAGCTTGAAACAGACAAGTCAATAATCAAGTAGTGATAAAAGTCGGACTGTCACAAGAACCCACGGCTTTGTCGTGGGTTCTTATGTGACACTTGATGAAGCGGTCCAGAATAACCGACTATTTTGGAACAGAGCTCACAGGCATATTCATTTGATCTGCTTTACACAGTTCACTGTGACGCAATGTGCCCGTCGATTCACGGTAAGATACAGATATCCTCGGAGACCTAACCATAGATTGCCGTCGCCGCGGGAAAACGGTTTTCTACGAAATAAAATCTTTGTGCTGTGAAGGGTCGGGGTTTCTCTCTGAATTATGGCGTCAACCTTATTCTTATGTAGCCGTTGCCCTGCGCATTCACCCAATTTATCAAATCTTGAACCCTATGTGGGGCAGTGATATTAAAGAAGGGGGTCGATGAATTATTGGAAACCTTAGCATGGGTAGTACAGAAATACTCTAACAAAAAGGCATTTTGTTGAATATTTCTGTAGTGGCTTAAGCCTTTTTCGGTGAGGATGTATTCCGTCACGCCGAGTGGAGAACAAACGTTCCAAGAGATTTTACCTTGCGGGTGTTCACGACTAAACATAGACGAATAATGAATCATAAATGCAACGTCTTCCAGGGAAGGCAGAGTCAACCATGTTTCACTTATGTTGGTGTAGCCTTCTCTTTTCTTTAATTCCAGATAATTTCGGGGATGAATGTGGTAGATCGCCAGGTCAGCATTCTCCCTAATAATGGTTTCAAGGCAACCCTGATCGATTTCAATGGATCCCTCTTTTTCTCCATAACCAATTTCCAACCAAAGGGCTTTCTTAGGAAGGAAAACCCAATGCTCCTCTAACCGAGCCCTCCTGGTCAGATCAAAAAGATCTCTCAGGCCTGCTTGCTCATCTTTGTAAACGGCTGTTCTGTATGAAACTGAAGTATTGATACAGAGCCTGCCAATATGTTTGATTGGGATGCTGGGACCTGGCTGTGCCGAAGGTGTGCAAATATGAATAACAGATGTATACTTCGTAAGCAAAGGCGGCTGTTTCGTGAAGCCTGCCAAAGGACTGAAAGTAGATACGGCAGCAAGGAACGCAATTATAAGTATTATCTGTCTATTCATTATCTATGCTTTTCCTTATCGCCAGGCTAATCGCAAGCCGCTTACCCAAGAAAATGGCTGACCGTTAATCTGTCACTTCAGTGAATTCAGGAAAGACCAAAACAGTGCGTTCACGAGGATGACACCATGCAGCCAAGGGCGTCTGATAGGCCCTATATTGGAATCCCCTATTGGCAAAGTTCAGGTGAACTCCGATCATTTGGCACTGACTGTTTTGATTATTTTATTAGAGATCTGACCACACACAATCCAGGAGAATACCAATTTTTTCTGCCCAAATTGCCGTTTTCTTGTAAAAAAAGTACCAGGAAAAACTCAAAACAGACAGAACGGTGATGATTGTTTGATATTTAGGCAAGGTGGCGGCCGATGGGCTTGCAACGGGACATAAGGTATGTGCTTGGGTGAAGTCTCGCTAGAATAAATGTGGAGCAAAAATCGGCAGTGTTGGCTTAAATGGCAGGGCGACCGGAAAACAGGGGCCGGATCCAAGTTGTGGCGTTAGGTTTCCTCAGTCCAAAATTAGAGGTACCCCTATGTGCAAAGTCAACCCAAAAACAAAAGAATGGTATTTGGAAAGAACCCAACCAGGCTCCTATTCGTGGTTCTCTTTTAGGGACCGCAAGTAAAGTATTCGAGGTGTTTAATTGGGGCTGACAAACTTCCCACCGTGGCTGCCAGCAAAAGGTTAAAACACAATACACAATATATGGTAGCTGCTTACTGAAGGCTAAATTAGACAGTTCTTCCCATTATCATAACCTAGGTAATACTTACAATATGATAACGATATCTCGACTCAGAAGGGGGTTAAATGCGAAGGCAATCGGGATCATTTCGTTGTCATGATATTGAGTATACTTCAGGACATCTTGGCAGGCGTTGGGTGGGGTGGGGGTTGGAGATAGGAAAAGGATATCTTTGAATTATAGGGATGATTCAAGTCAAAGAAAATATGCCACGATCGTTAGTTTAGACTGATTTGTGATTACGGTGGCGGCAGTTCTCCTTGCCAGTGGGTACCGTATTAGCACGACATGTTTTTTTCTTTCTTGTGCTGGGATATGGGAACGATTTTGCAGTTCTCAAAGGAGATATCACCTGTTAAATGGAATCTTAGTTGTGCATTCATAATTCCGGCAACTTCCATGCCTTCGATCACCTTGCATTGATTTGATTTGACCACCTGGCGAACGGTCTCGGTCGCAGATTCGCAGCCCAAAACTATCACAGCGTCATATTGTTTCGCATATTTTTGTAACTTTTTACGCTTTCCTGAAGTCCACATGCACATAAACCATTGGTGATAAGGAGTGCTCTTGAAAACTTTTGTGTTCACACCTTTTTCTCTTAATCGGGATTGCAGTTCCTTCAGGTATTGTTCGAACGGAGCCGACTTCAGGAAATTGCTGAATAATTTAATGAAAGGTTTCTTTTCTCTCTCGGCTACAGTCACTGCGGGACACATATTGCAGGGAACTATCAAGGCAGAACTCAATCCAGCAACTTCAGAAACCACGTCCAGGTCCTTGAAATGGATCGGCATTTGTCGTTCCTCCTCTTTCCAATGTTCTGCGGAGCCGGCCATCAGGGTGAGGGCGCGGTATCACTTTTTTCCTATTTTGTCAACGAATCCGTCAGAGGAGGAAGGGCTATCCTCATAATCAGCGATTAGTTGATAAGCTCACCTCATATTAGGGGTAGGTTCTTGGGATCCGAGATCAGAGAGTGCTTCCCATTATTGATACGTGCGGATCCGGCAGGCCTATCAAAGATTTCTAACCCAAATTATAAGTTTCGTCAAACCTTCGGGGGAGATTCTGGGAGGCGGAGGCTGTTTAGCTGAAAAATGAGGCTGGAATCCTCAGCTGCAACTTCGGTGTGCGACTCATTATATCGCCGTTTTCAGAGATATGAGTGGGATATGATAAGTTTTTGGGGCTCTGATTTTGAGACATAATATGGCGTTATCTCGGACTTGGCTATTTGAGAGATAATTTCTTGAAATCATGAATTGACAATGGTTTAGCCTGAAGAAAGCCGTCTCATTTTTTAACCAAAGACTTTTCGGGCTTATGCGTAGACCCCCTCTGGAAAGCATCGAAGTCTAGCAAACACATGCTGAAATGGAAGGCTTTCCGTTTATTCTTCGTCCCGGAGGCGTAATACAAAATCATCATCCTCAATCTTAAGAATGAGGCGGGACTTGCAAAAAGCACAGCCCGAGAGATACCCCTCCTCGGGTTCCTGAGGCAGAACTTTTCCGCAAACCGGGCAAAACATGCTAATTTTTTTCTTACTTTGA
>JBFEUB010000154.1:0-8722 GCA_041547605.1 Desulfobacteria bacterium | reverse complement strand
GCCAGGAGAATTGAAGCTCCCTGCAGCAAGCTGCAGGGAATCTTCGACTGTAAGGAAGGGGACCATTTTTAGATTCGCTCGCTGACCCTGTAGCAAGCTACAGGGAATGCGCTCGCTGTTGCAGTTCAAAAATCCTAAAAATGCACACCAACAAGTGAGCCAAATAGTATTTTCAATTGTCATCTATTCTTATCGGAACGTTATTCTGACAACCGCTATAGAAGATAAGAAGGTGGGTTCGCTGCACCTCCCATATTTGCCTTGCCGCACGCAACACAGCCTCAGGAGATGCTGAATACGCCCGGCAGCCCTGCTACCTTATCCTTTTAACTTCGGACGTAGGCCAGTGGCTTTGCGTCCCACGCTTTCGCGTAGTTGGCTTTTTCAAGCGTTTACAGTGGAAGACTGTTTATTTGGGAACACTTCTTTACTTCTATCGGCTGAAACAAGGAAAACTTTAGGAAAAAGTTGGCTTCTAAAACGAGATTTTGTTACCGTGTTGGAAAGCGAATCAGGAAATGGCATGCGTCCTCACGGACGGAGACTCGCCAAAGCTTGCTGCAGGAAGCTTCGACTGTAAGGAAGGGTACCATTTTTAGATTCGCTCGCTATTGCAGTTCAATGAAGAAGTCTCCTTCGGACCAACATAGGCGTGACTGGTTTCTTCCATTTCAAGGATTTAGAGATTTGACATGCCTTGTATTTTCAGTTAGACAGCACCAATATGGACAAATGGGTTTTGAAGATGTCTAAACAAATTAGTTTGTCCAGAATCATATTCAGATTTCCAATAAGGAGGAAAAAGAACATCTTCTTTACGAGATGCGGCATAGTCTCATTTTTGGTGGCATGCTTGGTATGGGCCGTCGGCGTTCCTGGGGCGTTTTGCGAATCAGCCAATTTCCTATCCCTAATTTCGTATCTTGAAGCAATCGGACCGCTGGATTTCTGTGGTGAGCGGGTTCCACTAGAAATCCAAGAAGTTCGAGAACGGTTGGAAAAAGAAGCGTTGCTCTCGGCCTGGAATAGGCCTCAAGTGATTCTTTGGCTAAAGCGCTCCCGTCGCTACCTTCCGCACATTGAGGAAATGCTTAGGGACAGAAAGATGCCGGATGACCTGAAGTACGTTGCAGTCGTAGAAAGTGCTTTTCTGGCACATGCACGGTCTGCAAGAGGCGCAGTGGGTTTTTGGCAATTCCTACCTGACACAGGTCGAAAGTACGGACTGGTTATAAACAGAGAAATTGACGAGCGGCGGAATCTCTTTGCGTCAACGCGGGCGGCTTTGCAATACTTGAAAGAACTCCACAGCACTTTCGGTTCATGGACTTTGGCTGTGGCCGGATACAATATGGGTGAGGATCGGCTCTCAGCTGAAATCCTCGAACAAGAATCAAACGACTATTACCACCTTTATCTACCTCTTGAGACGCAGAGATTCCTGTTCCGAATCCTTTCGGTAAAGCTTATTATTTCTGCCCCGGAGGAATTCGGCTTCAAGATTATGGAAGAGCAGTACTATCCGCGGATAACATTTGATGAGGTTCGAATCGACTGTGCTGAAAACATCCCAATCCGAATCATTGCCCAAGCAGCGAGAACCCATTTCAAGGTGATCAAGGACCTTAACCCGGAGATTAGGGGCCACTACCTTCCTTCTGGAAACCATGACATTCTGGTACCCAACGGAGCTGCCGAGGGCTTTCAGGAGCGATTTGGACGCCTCATGAGGGAATTGCTGGCTGAGCTTGAGGGCTGGATATATGTTATCGAAAAGGGCGACAACCTCTCGTTAATCGCAGGAAAGTTCAATGTTCCTCTCTCTGCCCTAATAATATGGAATGATCTCGATCCGAGACGCCCCATTTACCCGGGGAACAAGCTGATCATTTGTCAGGAGGACAGAAAGCCCTGCGCAGCTGACATCACAACCAAAAGGATTCCTGAGGGCCCGGAATTGGGTCAAACCTTGGTGTTGGAGGAACAGCAAATTTCGACTGAAGTGGACGGGTTGATAGATCCATATGCAATTACCCCCTTTTAGGAATCGATGTTGTGACAAGAAAGCGTGAAAAATTGTTGGCTTCAAAGTTGAGCTCGATCCAATTCTTTTACGTGTTGAAAGAAAACGGTGGGGGTGAAACATGGGAGAAATTCATGTAACACGCATGGATGACGAAACGTTTGAAGTCACGGTTCGTGAGTCAACCACGACGACGCACATAGTCAAACTGACCAAAGATTACTACCAACAATTGACTGGTGGCAAAGTACCCTCGGAGACGCTCATAGAAAAATCATTTGAGTTTCTACTTGAACGGGAAAGTAATACGATGATCCTCAGGCGCTTTGATCTTCCGGTCATTGGAGATTACTTCCCAAAGTATGAGAAAACCATTGTGGGTCGTTTGTAACTGTGCGAAATCAGGTTGTTCCATAAAGGTAAAAGCGCTACTGCACAAGCTGGATGACTTGAGTCCCGCTCTGGTGAGAAAATAGGAAAACCTGCAGCCTTTTATCAAGATGAACAGCACGTGTTTCACCTCCATCATTGAAGGGCTCATAGCTCAGGGGCAGAGCCTTAAACGGTTTCATACTGGCACAGCATTGAGGATATGGTGTCCTACAGGAAGATCATCTGGCTGACATTGAAAGGTCTCTCGTTTGCATGCATCGGCGGGATTCTTTACAGTCTTTACTGTATGAAAGGAGCCTGACCTCCATCACTCGGCGCCAGTATGGCGACCAGGGTTATTCCATTACTATTGATTTACTATTTTCTTGACCTTGTCGCCAGATATTTTAAGACAGAGCGGGGTGGATAGTTAACGCCTTTAATTACAAAATTTGAACTGCAACAGCGAGCGCATTCCCGGTAGCTTGCTGCAGGGTTAGCGAGCGAATCTAAAATTGGTACCCTTCCTTACAGTCGAAGCCTCCCCGCAGCCAGCTGTCGGGGGCTTCAATGATTCGGGGCGGCCAAGCCTTAACATGAAAAAGCAAAGCCGGCTTTTGGCAACCGGCTTCTTTTTTGGATTTGCTTCGTTATGCCCTCATGAACACGCAGGACCGCAAGTGCTACAGGCCGATGGCGTGCACGAGGGCTGACTGGCCTCATCATTGATCTCAAGGACTTCTATTTCAAAGGTCAGAGCCTCCCCCGCCAAGGGGTGATTTAGATCCACAGTGATCTTTTCATCGTCCACATGCTTCACCTTTACCGGCACCTGGCCGCCATGAGGATTCCGGAGGGCCAAAACCTGACCGACCTTTGGTTCAAACCCCTCAGGCAGTTCGGAGCACATAAAACTTTGCTCCAACGCCTCGTTCCTTTGCCCGTAAGCTTCTTCCGGAGACAGCGTAAAGGTTTTCTTTTCGTTGACGGCCATGCCTACAAGTGCGTCCTCAAACCCTTTGATCACCTTGCCTGCCCCTACTTCAACTTCAATGGGGTGAGTATTGCTGCTGGAATCGAACGTATTACCATTTTCCAACGTACCCGTGTAATCGACCTTGACAAAATGACCGTTTTCAACCTTTTTCATTGTATACTCCTTCCAAGTTGGAATTATAATCCTACTTAAAATAACCTAACACGTATTTCCTCTAAGTCAACAAAAAGAAAAATGTATCATAAGGGCAGACCCTTATCATCGACAATGATGCACTGCGATGGCAAGCGATTTTGCAGTGCCGAGGCGGTTTTGTGGCTTTTCGGGTCTGAATAATGTAAGAAGACGCTGTGAAACCGGATCCTGACAAAAAATGGCGTGTGTTTCTCGACCTCGCGAACACACCACGTGTCCGGTTACCAGAGTTGATTCAATCTATAGAGGCGAATAGGGACCACGGCTTTTCTGTGGAGGACTTGCTTCCAAGCGTGGAGTATGTGCGGGATACCATCCGCTTTATGCTTTATCACATGACCATGAAAAGCGATGCTGATATTCCTGGCTTCCGAAAAGTGCACCTTGGGAATCTTGAGGCACTCATAGACCCACAATGGAAAGAGAAGCTACCGTACTTTATTAGCTGTAACTTTATCGTGGTTTCACAGCTTGGGCGTGAAGCCTCGAAAGCCTTTTTGGAATATTGCCGCTTACCGTACGGTGAGCGGCCACGATTTATCCGACGCCTCTGGCAATACTTTCCAACCAAGTGCACGGGCGTGACATGAAATAGCTGGCAGCTCATAGTTTATAGCATGGGTAATAGCCACAGATCGTCGGGATAGGCGATAACTCACAGCTTGCGGAAGGGTCTTTAAAGTGAAAGGGAGACCTTATTGGATTGCCATAGGCGACCTTCATGACGATGTGTCGGGGATAGGAAGGGTCCCGGGTATCTCGGAGGCCCAGGGCGTTCTTATCTCAGGGGATATTACCAACTATGGGAGTCGGGCCCGGGCAGAACAGCTTTTAGGAGAGATCGAGCGTCTCAATGGCAACATCTTTGCCCAGATTGGAAACATGGACACGCGAGACGTCGAGGACTACCTCGAGCAGAAAGGGTTTAATGTCCATGCCAGGACTACGGACCTGGGTTTCGGTGTTGGCCTTTTGGGGGTGGGTTATTCCACGCCCACGCCCTTTGGAACGCCTTCCGAGGTGAGCGATGCTCAAATTCAGGCCTGGCTTGACCGAGCCATAGGACAAGCCCGGGATTTTGAACATTTGATCCTCATGGCTCATAACGCACCATTCGGCACTAAGACCGACCGCGTCGGTTTCGGCCAGTCCGTGGGGAGCCGGGCAGTGAGGGATTTCATAGAAAGGCATCAGCCCGACGTGTGTATTACGGGCCATATTCACGAATCCAAGGGAGTTGACCTGGTGGGCAAATCGCAAATTATCAATGCTGGGCTGTTCGGAGCTGGTGGGTATGTCTGGATCTGCCTCGTTGAAGGTATGCTTCAAGCCCAACTTCGGCACATATGAAACAGCGTATAACTCAGCTGGAAGGCGGGGAGAAACATGTCTGATGCATAATTCGAAAACCGTCGAGATTGAGGGAATAGGAAGCGTTCTATTTGAACCGAGTGAACGGGCAAAGCGATTGAATATTTCTGTGAGACCGTTTAAGGGAGTTCGTGTTGCCGTTCCACGCCGCACGTCTTTTAAGACGGCAAGAGAATTTGTCAGTTCAAAGATTGGTTGGATAAGAAAGCATCTAAAGCAGATGAAGCAGATGGAAAGTGATCATCAGACTTTCTCCAAGCGGGCAGCTGATATTGACAAGGCTGAGGCACGACAAAGAATCGTACAAAGACTACATGAACTTGGAAAGCTGCATGGGTTTGCACATAATAAGGTTTTTGTGCGAAACCTGAAGAGCAGGTGGGGGAGCTGTTCCTACGAGAACAACATTAGCCTGAACATGAAGCTCATTGCACTGCCCGAAGAGTTGCTCGATTATGTGATCTTGCATGAGCTTGTTCACACCCGCATCAGAAATCACAGCAAAAACTTTTGGCTAGAACTCGACAGGCTTGTAGGAAACGCTAGGGCACTGAATTTGAAATTGAAGCGATACGACATGATGTTGGCATGACGCTAATTGAGCGTAAACAAAATGAAGAATCACGGGATGACACCCCGTCTCCGGTCCCGATGAATCGGGACGCCTTCACCCCCGATGTCATGGATCTGAGGCATCCTCGACTTTCGCTCGATTGGGGTGCGAGAACTATTGTGTTCTTAGGACTGTTCGAACGTCTGGCTTGTCCAATTCCTGACTTGAGCAGTGGTTGCTTTCACCGTTTACACGTAGCAAGAATCTTCGGATGCACTTTAGAACTGTCACGGCTAAGAGTATCTTAAATAAGACAGCTATTCCCGGCTTTACCTATTGCCTCAATCCCTATATGGGCTGTCAGCATGGGTGTCGGTACTGTTATGCCACGTTCATCACCAAACGATTTAATCCCCGTAGTGAATCCTGGGGCCGATTTGTTGATGTCAAAATAAATGCCCCAACGCTATTAGAAAAAGCACTGAAAAGAGCCAAGAGGGGCGTGGTCTATCTCAGTTCGATCACTGATCCTTATCAGCCCGCGGAAAAAAAATATGGACTGACTAGGAAGAGCCTGAAACTTCTTTTGGCCCGTCAGTTTCCGGTCAATATCCAGACTAAGTCGAGCCTGGTACTCCGGGACCTGGACCTCATCAAGGAATTCGACGATATTGAAATAGGTGTCTCGGTCACGACCCACAGCGAGAAGATGAGGAAGCTCTTTGAACCAGGAGCTCCTCCAATTGCTTCGCGCATATCTACACTTGAAAGGCTTCACAGTGCAGGAATCACAACCTATGCTTTCATAGCGCCGATGTTGCCGCTAGATCCCCCAAAATTGGTTGCTTTACTGGCAAAGGTTGCGGATTGCATTTTGATTGACAGATTGAATTACGTGGGGCGAACAAAACATTTATATAAGAAACATGGTCTTGAACGATATCTGAGTGAGGCATATTTCGAGGAGACGGCTCGAACGATTAAAGCCCTGGGACATATGCGAAATATCCGGGTAGAGGCCGTTTTTTGACCGGCATGCTTAAAGAACGACCGATAACGTTTCCTGGTCCCGCTGGCTTCCTTGAGGGCCGCCTGGGAAACGAATCCACGGGCCCCAATGGCGCTTTCATTGCACTTCATCCCCATCCGCTATATGGCGGAAGCATGAACAACAACGTGGTAAAAGCCATGGTCAGCTCCGGACAAAAGTGCGGCTTTATGACGTTGCGCTTCAACTTTCGAGGGGTGGGCCGCAGTGAGGGTGATTACTCCGAAGGAACCGGCGAGCAAGCCGACGTCGGTGCCGCTCTGGATTTCCTTGAGCGAGGTTTTGATATTGGAACCAGCGTTCTTGCTGGCTATTCCTTCGGTGCATGTGTTGCTCTTGGGTACTGCCAAAGGCTGAGGCACGGTGTGGACCATCTTTTGCTCATCTCACCACCCCCCTTCCTATTACCCAAGAGTTTGTCTCTGGAAGCCAGCGTGGTGCGGAAAATCGTCGTGGGTGAAAAGGACGAGATCGCTGCGCCCGGCGAGATCAAGGCAAGAGTCTCCGCCACAAGAGCCGAAGAACTGGTGGAGGTAATACCAGGAGCAGATCACTTCTTTTGGGGCAGGGAAGAGGAGCTGGAAAAGCGTCTTGTAAGGATTCTTAATGTCTGAGAGTCATGTGGGGGCCAACGGGCGCCATGCCATGAACCGCAAGGATGACAGGTATTTTCTGGCCAATGAAACCGACGACCCGCTTCATGAGGCTTTTGATTCTAAAATAGCAGTCCATGCCATGCCTCGAGGTGAGTCAATCCAGCCTGAGGAATTGCCCGGGCTTTGGGCAGATGCTATGGCTGCCACAGACGGCCTTCCGATCCGCAGCATCTATGTCCACATCCCTTTTTGTGAGGACCATTGTCTTTTTTGTGGCTTCTACAAGAATGCCTATCGTTCGAATCTGGCCGAGCAATATGCAGAGGCCTTGGTTCATGAAATGGAACTCACGGCCGGGGCCCCTTTTTTGAATGCACGTCCTTTCCAGGCCGTCTACTTCGGTGGAGGTACCCCTACAGCGCTTCCCGCCAAGTCACTTGCCAGACTGGTCTCTGCCGTGCACAGGCTTTTTCCCCTCTCCAACGACTGTGAGGTCACGGTTGAGGGGCGGATCCACAATTGTGACAAAGAAAAAATCGAAGCGGCTTTAAGTGCTGGCACAAATCGCTTTTCCATGGGAGTGCAGACCTTTGATACGCGAATAAGAAAAAGCTTGGGCCGAAGAGCGCCAAGGGAAAAGGTTATCGAAACCCTGACCTACCTTCGGGACCTGGGCAGTGCCGCTGCTATTATCGATCTGATTTACGGTTTGCCAGACCAATCACTTGCCATGTGGGAGCAAGATATCAAGACCCTTTTCGGCCTCAGGCTTGATGGGTGTGATCTTTACCAGCTGAATGTCTTCCAAGGTGGCTTGTTGGAGAAGGCGGTTTCGAAAGGTTCCTTGCCCGCACCAGCCACCTTAAAGGAACAGGCGGACTACTATGTTAAAGGTGTAGCGCTCATGGAGGCGGCCCACTACCACCGCCTCTCCATGACCCATTGGGCGCGGATTAGCAGGGAGAGGAATCTTTATAATCTCTTTTCCCGGGGCCGGAGTGACTGCGTGCCCCTTGGCTCTGGAGCTGGCGGCTGGCTCGGAAACTATTTCTTCTTTGTGGAAGGCAGCTTGAAAAAGTATTTGCACGCAATCAAGGCGAGGCGAAAGCCTCTTGCCTTTGGTTTAAAACGCTCCCAAAGAGATTTTCTCTGCAGAGATATTTCATACCAGATGGAACTCGGCTATTGCGACCTGAAGGAACTCGCTGAGCGTCATAAAATGAGTCTTTTAACAATTTTGGGGCCAATCATTGCTCAATGGGAGAAAGTGGGCCTAGTTAATCTCACAAGCGGCTGCCTTTATCTTGCCAGCCCTGGAGAATTCTGGGCAGTCAATCTGGCTCAGATGCTTATAGATCGCGTTCAAGAAGAGATCACATAGGGGGCGTTGGTCGTGAAACAAATTTTGTGAATGTGGTCACCCCACTAGAACAATGTTTCCTGAACCGCAGTCTGATGTGGATACACGGCTTAGACTGATTGTCAAAAATATGTTCCGTTTGCTCGCAAGTCGTTGATGATTGAAAATATTATTTGGCGAACGACATTGTGCAATTTTGGAGAAGAT
>JBFEUB010000153.1:0-8737 GCA_041547605.1 Desulfobacteria bacterium | reverse complement strand
CGAAGGACAAAAAAGAGAAGGCCCATAATGACAGCAGAGGTGATTATAATCCTGTACTTAAAGGCCGTGATGGTCTGGTAGTCCTCAGACAGGTCTTGAACAATCTCAAATACTCCGAGGACGGGCCCCTCGATGTTTGACAAAGGCCTTTCAGCCCTGAGAGGTACATATGTCCTTAGCTTGCTCTCTCTTGGAGCCCCAAATAGCATGCCCCAGAATCCCCCCGTGCGAATCAGCTTGGAGCGTGAGTTGCCCAGGACCGCCTGTTGATAATCAATCCCACCCAGGCCTTTTCTACCCAAAAGTTCTTTGTCAAAGCTGTAGAAGATCACGTTCTCTTTACGGTCAAAGATGTTAACCATCTCTACACGGAAACTGTACAGTGTATTTCTGACCACCTGGTCAAGGCGGTCAAAAAGGGCCTTGTTACGCAACTGAATCACTTGACCAAACTGAAGCGCTGCAGGAACAATAAACTGGAGAAAGACCTGATGGTTGAGGTTGTCTGCCATCAGTAGGGCATAATCTTCACTCTTTTTCAAGAGGACGGTCTCTGCCCTGCGCGAAATCACCATGGACAAGATCAAAGACCCCAAAAGGATGACAACGAGGCTTGTAAAAGTGAAATACTTGACGAGTGTGAAAGGTTTTGTCGGTGCTATATCTTTTGGGTCCATTGCATTTTGCCTGGGGCAATCGTTTGTCGATGGCGGCAAAAAGAAGCCTTGCCGGTTTTTAACATGATGTAAGGATGTCTTCTCGCATGCGGTGTGGAGTTGGTCATTCGGGCTGTGTCGGCTTGGCAACAGTACAGGCTTGCGTGTTTTGAGAACCGGGTTTATCAAAACATTCGACGAGACGTTTCATGGAGACGTTCCATGCGGATCCTCGCATGTGGGAGTAACTCGCATGTCATAGGACCGACGCCGGAACTCAGCACATTCGTGCCCAAAAGAAGCCCACAAAGCATAGCAGGAGGGAATGCTTAATACCTGGGGGCATTCGAGATCAGCGTCTTAATGTCCTCATCCGAAAAATATAGCCCCGCGCCCATGAAGAAGGACTCATTGTCCTCATCGCTTATGAAATCGTCAAAGCCGGCTGTCAGATATATGTACTGAAATGGCGTGAAATCCAACTTGAATTTCAGGTGGGGATTCTCATCTTCATCAAAATCAAAGGCTTCCAGCGAAAGAACAAGCCGGTCGTCAAAGAAGTAGTAGTCCGCTCCAATCCCACCGGTTGATTCAAAAATTCCTCCTCGCAGTCCAAGGTCATAATACCGTTTCGCAATCTGGGCGGAGAATTTGATTTCATCCTTATCAATCTTTTCTACGCGTGTGGTGGTAGAAACCCCTCCGACCGTGGTTGTCGTCTCAGTGACACTTTTCTCCCCTGCGGGGTCTTCCACGATTCCCAGCAAATAGTACTTGTCTTCTTTGGGCTGAACTCGGACAGACAGGTAGGACTTCACGTCCTCGCTGTCGAAGAGATATTCTCCATGATAGTCTAGATAGGTTCGGAACCTACTTTCTGTTCTCAGGTACTTATTAATGCTGGTCAACGTTTCGTTCAGGTTATCCACGGTCTCATCTTCTTGCACCAGCCTGCCGATGGTGCCTTCACCCTTGTTGATCCTTTCCGTGATCTCCTTAAGGGCAACCAGCGTTTCATCTAGGCGTTTGATCGTCTGCTCTTCATGTATCAGTCTGCCGATGGTACCTTCGCCCCGGTTAACCTTTTCTGTAATTTCGCTAAGCGCTATTAGCGTCTCCCGAAGGTCCCCCGAGGCTTGCCTGAAATTGGCCACGGTCTCACGTATTGCTTCTTTGTTAGCTCCACTCATCTCTTTAAGATCATCGGAAAACAAGGCGAGGTTTTTAAACATGCGGTTGATATTTTCATCGTTTCTTTGCATGGTTGCGTTCAAGGTCTCAGTTAGATCCCGCATGTTGTCCACGATAACCTTCAGGGACGCCCTGCCCTCCTCCCCGCCTAGAACCCCTGTCACGGATTGTGTGATATCCTTAATATCGTCTCCAATAGCGCTTAACTGTTTCAAAAGGACATCGATATTAACAGGCGATTGTGTCTGCGAAATTTGACCCCCGGGTCTAATAGGCGGTGCCTGGGGAGAGCCTATGGTAATCTCAACATATTTGTCTCCCAGCACCCCCTTGCTACGGATGACCGCTTCTGCGTCCTCACCTATCTGAATCTCAGGGCTGATCTGAAGAACCACCCTCGCCTTCCCAGCTTCCAGGGTGATCTCCTTGACCCGCCCCACCTCAACGCCTGCAACCTCTACCGGCACGCCTTTGACCAGACCTTCAGCAGAATCAAAATCAGCATAAACCTCATAGCCCTTATCTCCAGCGTACTCAAACTTGCCCACCTTCATGGACATATAAGCAAGGATCACCATTCCGATTACCACAAAGAATCCTACCTTCGCCTCAACGCTAAGCTTAGTCATGGTCGTTTCTTATCGGGTTGTTGCCCAAATACCTGTCCAGACAACATTCAGGAAAAAACCGCCAAGGGGGCTATCCTTTTTGAGGCAGGTCAATCCTCATCCGGCTCGTCAGTGGCAAATGTTATCGAACGTCACGAACCAGGTCACACGGAAAAGTTGTATACAAGCTGACAAGCCTATTGTAAACGCCTCAGGACCGTATCTCTCGGACTACCGTTGAGCGGCCTTTCGGGCCACATCAGTAACCTGAACTCAAAAAGGATGTCCCCTTGGTGGCAACAAGGTTGCCCAACACGAGCAATATCCTCAAGAGAGCGGTTCGGGCAACAGCCCGTCAAGTGTTATCGTAAGAGTATTTTCCAGCTAACCTGACCGACGCAAACCCCCGACGCAAAACGTTTTGCTGTGAAGCCCCCCTGAAGGGCGGATAGGCGTCACAACATTCGGGGAATTATGAAGGTCATAATGATTGGAACAACTATACAACCTGAATGGGTCCTTCGGCCTTTCCTTGGATGAATTGCTGCAAGGCCAAGTTCTCGGACGCCCTGATGGCTTCAGGCCTGCCAATCTCTGCAATCTTTCCATGATACAGCATCGCAACCGTATCGGCAATCTTAAACGTCGAGTCAATATCGTGACTGATCACTACATAAGTGGCGTTTGTATATTTTTGGGTATCCACAATAAGCCGGTCGATCGCATCGGCCGTGATTGGATCAAGCCCTGTAGTGGGCTCATCAAAAAGAACCACCTTGGGCTCAAGGACCAAGGCACGGGCTAGCCCCACCCGCTTTTTCATACCCCCGCTCAGCTCAGACGGCATCTTTTGGGTCACATCCCTCAGCCCGACTTGATGCAACTTGTGTTCTACCACTTCTTCAATCTCACGTTGCTTCAATCGGGTATGCTCACGGAGTGGAAACGCTACATTCTCTCCCACGGTCATGGAATCAAAGAGGGCTGCATTCTGAAAAAGCATTCCAAAATTCTGGCGAACATCATTTATCTGTTTGTCGCTCAAACTGCAGGTATCCAGACCTTCAAAGAGCACCTTCCCCTCATCTGGCCTTATAAGGCCGATCATATGTTTCAACAGCACACTCTTGCCACCCCCACTTTGACCGATGATCACTGTGATCTGACCAGTCTCGATTCGAAGATTCAGGCCGTTTAAGACTGTCAGACCATTGAAGGCCTTGTGCACATTCACCAACTCAATGATAGAAGAGGATTCAGGTGGTGCCATAGAAAAACGCTCCGTTTTTGCTCTCTGCTATTACCTGACCGGAAAGTCATAATATAGGTGTTTTCATGCACACGGTTACCTATCACCCATCAGCTATCAGCCAAAAGTGACCACGAAGTCCCCCTAGTGTGTCTCAGGAATCAGTTCAATTGCTGATACTGGAGCCAAAAGCCTTTTCCGAGCGACATTGAGCCTTTTCGTAATGAGACGTCAGTTGCGTGTAGCGTAACAAATCATAAACTGTTTGAGGGCCTTAAGCCCAAGTTTTAACGCTCCGGTTTCGCCTGACGGCTTGAACAGAAGCACTGCGTGCGTGATCTAGCGGAACGAAGCTGACGTCCCGAAAATGCTCACGGAGCAAGGAAAATGGCTTTTTGGCGATTCCATATTCTTGGAACAAACTCCTGGGACACAACACTAGAACATTGCGGCGGTCAGAAAATAATCACTGATCAAGATGGAAACCGAGGCTATGACCACGGCCTGCGTAGTCGCCGTCCCCACCCCCTGGGCCCCTCCGGTCGTGTAGAAGCCCTTGTAACAACCAACCAGTGACAAGATCAGCCCGAAGCAAGCCGACTTGACAAGACCATTGAAGATGTCTTCCAGTTCCACAATCTCGATCATCTTCGCCACATAAATCCCGGAATTGATCTTGAGCAGCCCCACGCCTACAATATATCCGCCTATAATACCCACAAAATCCGCAATGATGGTCAATATCGGCAGCATGAGCACCCCGGCAACGATGCGCGGCACCACGAGATATTTGATCGGGTTGGCTGCCATGCTGTAGAGGGCATCGATCTGCTCCGTCACCCGCATGGTACCAAGCTCCGCTGCCATGGCAGAGCCGGCCCGCCCGGTAACCACCAAGGATGTCAGCACCGGCCCAAGTTCGCGTGTCATGGCAAGCCCCACAGTGGAGCCAACAAGACTCTCCGCGCTGAACAAGCGAAATCCGTGATAGGCTTGAAGCGCAAGGACCGCACCCGTGAAAGCCCCCGTGAGGATGACAACAACCAATGACTTGATGCCAACAAACTCCATCTGCTTAAAGATGGCGCGCAGGCGCATCGGGGGCCTGACCATCCATGCAAGCGACGCCAGCAGGAGAAACATAACCAGCCCGAACTCCTCAATGAAGCGGATGAGGGACCGCCCAATGGTTTCAATGGTTTTTATGATCATCCGCAATCACTCATCATTTGGAGAAAAGACATTGGCTGGAAAACGAATTTTAGACGCCTTGCTTTCCACTGAACCCCTGCCTTCATCCTATTTGGGGGTGATGGTGAACGCCCCGTCCCAGTCCTTGCTGTGCGGGTTCGACTTAGAATCTGTGCAACGGTTCAGCATGGTTTGACTTGGCCCGTCGAGTGGTTCAATCGACAGGGCTGCAGAGAAGTGGCTAATGGCCTCGTCCCAAATCTGGTTCCTGTAAACATGTAGCCCCCGGCTGTACTTCTCTATCACTGACGTGATTCTTTCATCCATTTTCCCTGAGTCGCCAAGTGACTCATACACACCGACCGGTTCTTCCTTTCTCACCACGCGGACGTTGTCCGGTTCCCGAACCAAGACCTCGTCCTTAGCTGAAGTATATGTCGCATTGCCAGTCATGGTATAGGTTCCATAGACTTTGTTAACGCCTTCCATTCTTGCCGCTGTATTGACGGCATCTCCCATCGTGGTGTAATCTATCTGGTTCTTCGGACCCATATTGCTGACAAGAGCAGATCCAGTATTGAGACCAATCCGCATCTTCAATTCAGGCCGCTTTTCCGCCTTCCACTTAGCCCGCCGTTCGACAAGCCTTTTCTGCATTTCAATACAGGCCTTGCCAGGCCCTGAGTGCAGGGTCTTTCAAGATGGTTGGAGCGCCAAAGAAGGCAATAATGGCATCTCCTTCAAATTTGTCCACGGTTCCCTCATAGCGAGGGCTACGTCGGCCATCTCTGTAAGGAACTCGTTGAGAAGCTCCACCTTGGCCTTTAACTCTTTTATGGCTTCAGCAAAGATTAGGCCATTCTCAGCCCGACATTTGGCTTGCTCAAGATATGCACCCAGATTTTCATTGTCTAGGCCAAGACTGTCCACTAAATTTTCAAGGCTGGTGACTACCTCAACTATACTGTTCTGTTCAGACACAAGGAAGCCGACATCAAAGGCGACGACCTTGGCACTGCTGTGAGACAATATACGGATCATTTCCGCCAATTTCGTTCGAGGCCAGACCCATTTTCCTTGTTCCCCCAGGCTCTTTTCATCAACCACCGCGAGGACCACTTCTGGCTCTACGGGCACGGCCCCCCCGGGAAATGAACTTCAGTCAACCGTTTTTTACTCCATAAGGCATAGAAAGGGAATGCGCTGATATGTTGCTATCCCGAGTAAGACGATGCCAACGGTGACCGTGGCCGCGTTGACCCTGAAGAGCCTTTTGAAAAACGTCTTAACGGACAGGTCTCGTGCCATGCGGCGACAATAGGAGAAGCGGCCAGGAAAGTCAAGGTAAAGCTTTATTTTTATTGACACTATCCCTGTGTGCCGGTAGGCTGAAATTCTGGTTGAGACGACCGTAAGGAGTTCTCATGACCCCCATTTTCATCATTGACAGGAACGAATACCGGAACGCCCAATGAAGCGTATCCTCACGATTGCCGGTTCAGATTCGGGAGGTGGAGCCGGGGTTCAGGCCGACCTCAAGACGATCACGGTCCTTGGGGGCTTCGGCATGAGCGTTCTGACAGCCCTTACAGCCCAGAACACGGTCGGCGTTGCAGCCATCCACCCCGTGCCCCCGGATTTTATTGCACAACAGCTTGATGCGGTGCTTTCAGACATCGGTGCGGACGCCGTGAAGACCGGTATGCTCTTCAATGCTGATACGATCGAGGTGGTTGCAGACAGGTTATCGGCTTATGGGACAGAGAAGCTGGTGGTTGATCCAGTCATGGTAGCAAAAGGAGGAGACGTTCTGCTCGTGAAAGAGGCTCAGGAAACGCTCGTTTCCCGGCTAATTCCCATGGCCCTGGTGGTTACGCCCAACATCCCCGAGGCAGAAGTTCTTTCCAAAAGATCGATCAGGACCGAAGAGGACATTCATGAGGCAGCGCGCACTATACACGGCATGGGTGCACGCTACGTTCTGATCAAAGGTGGGCACCTGGCTGGCCCGGCAACGGATTACCTCTATGACGGGAAAGCGTTTTTGGAGCACTCCAAAGGGCGCATAGATACAACCCACACGCACGGCACGGGGTGCGTATACTCTGCTGCCATTGCCACATACCTTGCCCTGGAACGTGATGTGACAGAGGCCGTAAAAAAGGCCAAGGACTTCATCCATGCTGCCGTCCGGTTTGGACTCCCCTTGGGCAAGGGACACGGGCCCGCAAACGTCTATGCTGCGGGTGCCAGAGAGAACGAAAAGTATAACGTCCTTGAAGCCCTGAAAGCGAGTCTGCGCAGGCTCCAGCAAGGCGCAATGGGGCACCTCGTGCCGGAAGTACAGTCCAACCTGGGCTATGCGCTCCCTTTTGCTGAAACACACGCTGATGTGGCAGCTTTTCCAGGCAGACTGGTTAAGCTTGAGCAAACGATTGCAGCGGTTACCGGGCCGACTTTCGGTGCGTCCAAACATATTGCTACCATCATACTGACAACCATGCGGCACGATCCCGCCTTTCGCTCTGCCATGAACATCCGTTATTCAGAGGCCCTTATCCGGCAGTGCCAGGCCCTAGGCTGGAAGGTGTGCTCATTTGACAGAAGGGATGAGCCCCAAACCATAAAAGAACAGGAAGGGAGTAGTCTTGAATGGGGCACCGAGACAGTACTCTCCCAAGAAACGGAGATACCGGACATCATCTTCGACAGGGGTGATGTAGGCAAAGAGCCGATGATCCGTGTGCTTGGAAGGAATCCGAAGGAGGTTGTAGACAAAGTCCTCAGGCTGCAAAAGCCTTGAGATGAATCCCCACTCAGACCTTTTCCGGTTCGTCCGCATTAAGGCCCTGCCAACATTTTTTTTACGGTGGCGACGACGGCCTCGGCAGTGAACCCAAATTTTTCCAAGACAAGCGCCCCAGGCGCAGAGGCTCCGAAGCGCTCAATCCCAATCACGCGACCGTGATCACCAACATAGCGCTCCCAGCCGAGCGGGACAGCTGCTTCAATGGCAAGGCGAGCCCTGACTCTGGCCGGCAAGACTTTTTCACGATATGCGGCGTCCTGGGCCTCAAAGACCTCCCAGCTTGGCATACTGACCACACGAACAGGAATTCCCTCTTCCCCCAGCTTCTCATAGGCAGACAGGGCGACATGGACCTCTGACCCGCTGGCAAGGATCAAGGCTCTAGGCGTGCCCTGTGGGGCGTCTGCCAGGATGTAAGCTCCCTGTTGGAGACGCTCGGCCGAGCCAAACCGGTTTCTGTCGATGGTGGGCACCTTCTGTCGCGTAAGGATCAAAGCAGTGGGACCTTCCCTTCGATTCAGGGCAAGGCGCCAGGCTGAGGCTGTCTCGTTGGCATCTGCCGGACGTACCACGATCAAATTTGGTATAGCGCGCAGGGATGCTAACTGCTCGATTGGCTGGTGGGTAGGTCCGTCTTCTCCTACTGACACAGAGTCGTGGGTGAAAACGTAAATAACTCGCAGCTTCATCATGGCGGCCAAGCGCATGGGCGGCCGCATGTAATCAGAAAAGATTAGGAACGTGGCGCCATATGGAACAAGAGCGTTGCTGAGTGCAATGCCGTTCAGGATGCCACCCATGGCATGCTCACGTATACCAAAATGGATATTCTTGCCGCAGTGATTGATCTTAATAACTCCCAGGCCTTTCACAAAGGTTTTTGTGGATGGTGCGAGGTCCGCCGAACCACCCAATAGGGCGTAAAGCTTTGGAGCCACAGCCTCAAGGACCTTGCCTGAAGCGCTCCGGGTGGCAATGGGGCCCTCGTCCGGTTTAAATACAGGGAGGTCATGCTCCCAACCCTCGGGCCATT
>JBFEUB010000152.1:0-8747 GCA_041547605.1 Desulfobacteria bacterium | reverse complement strand
GGAGGACCTTTTGCTCCCACTCGGTCTTGTCGATCGAAGCAAAGACCTCATCTTGCTCCTTCACACAGGCAATCTGGAAAGGCTTGGAAAGGGTCGCGGTATACGGGCGTCCTTTGTGCACATAATGCGCGCTGATTCCATTTATTTCAAAAATGCCTTCCTCATGGGTCGGCATGCGCAGGGTGAGAAAAAGCTTCCTAGTTTGCCCTGAGAGCAAATCCCCTGGGTAGAAGATGGCTTTATTGTTCCTGATCTCCACGGGGTATCCGCCTGCATCAATCATTGATATGCCACTTGTCAGAGGTACCCGAACCTCCACAGAGGTTGCCGCGGCAGTTCTGGTGTTGTGACATTCTTTCTGAAAGACAGCTGCAAAGGCATTCGGACTTTCTAGATAGTAGTAATGGCCAGTTCCTCGATTCGCAATAGTGGTCATCAAGTGCTCATTGAAATCAGCTCCAACTCCCACGGTGCTCACTGCAAACTCCTTCTTGACTGCGATGGAGGCCATATTGCCAAGGGCGACTGGATGTGTGATTCCTTGATTGGCGAGCCCGTCGGACACAAGAATCACTTTACCCAAATTCCCATTTCTTCGCGCTGCCAGAAGCACATTGAGCCCTTCCTGGAGACCCGCTCCAAGATTTGTGCCGCCACCTGCTGAAATCTCATGAATGGCTGAATCAAGGAGCATGCGGTTGGTGGCCGTGGCATTCAGCAGGCTGGAGTGCCTTCTCACATCATTCGAATAAGAGACCAGGGCAAACCGATCCCCTTTCGGCAACCTGGCAAGGAGGTTCAGGATGGCCTGCTTTGCATCCTGGATCTTCCGTCCTTGCATCGATCCACTGCGGTCCAGAACTATTACCAAGTCCACGTGGGGTACATCTCCCTCAAGGTCGAGCACATCGTCAGCGCTCATACTGAGAGAAAGGGCCACGGTCCCGTCCCCTGCATATAGGATCTTGTCCTGTGTGGGTTGGCCCGAGAGGGTAATAATGCCGGCTTTCATCCCGACACCCAGGCTTGGTTGGATGCTATTGCTTGAATACGCCATGGCTACACAGGTGACGGCTATCAAGCACCCGACTACAAATAACGGTCTCACATAGTTCCTTTTCATGGTCCTTCTCCTTTCTGTTTAAGGTTGTCGGATGTGGCGTCTTGTGTAGCCATCTTATCGGCCGGAAAATTGAAAAGGCAATTCAAAGAAGTGTAAAAGAATAGTGGGATTTTTTTACATAAGTTTTGCTTTGAAACCTGAGACAATTGTTATAAATTGGCAGCAGGCTTCGCAGCATGGGACATGGCCCCACAGGTCATGGCGAGCCATACTGCTCTTCACCTTTTGCTATGGTCGTTTCCCTTTGCTTCTTTGGTAAGAGTATTGATAGCTAAACGAGAAAAATAACCTCATGCAGACAAACAAGGCGACCATACTTGTGGTGGAAGACGATCAGACCATCCTCCGTGGCCTTCTCGACGTTCTTGTCTTCAATGGTTATAAAGCCACAGGCATAGAAGACGGAGGTCAGGGACTGGAAAAGGCTTTGGAAGAAAGGTACGACCTTATAATTTTAGATGTGATGCTTCCCACGCTTGATGGTTTTTCCATCTGCAAAGAGGTTCGAAAGAAAAAGCCCAGCCAAGGCATCGTCATGCTTACAGCAAAGGGCTCAGAGGACGACATCGTAAGAGGGTTCAAGGCGGGCGCAGACGACTACGTGAGCAAGCCGTTCTCCCTCAGGGAATTGATGGTCCGAGTAGAAGCCGTGCTCAGGCGTTCGGGAAAGAACCTGGGAGACGAAGAGCTCCACGTGGGCGGCATCTTTTTCAATGGGAAGACACTTGTGGCTTCACACGGAGAACGCTCCACGGAAGTCACCAGGCGGGAGATGGACATTATTGTATACCTCAACCGCAACAGGGACCGAATCGTCTCGAAGAAGGAATTGCTCAAAGAGGTATGGCATTATGCGGATACAGGGATTGAGACCCGAACCGTGGACATTCACATGCTAAAACTTCGAAAGAAGATCACCTCGCTTATCGGCAATACGCCGTTTATACGGACTATCCGGGGCGAAGGATACCGCCTGGAACCTGTAACATGAAGAAACTGAAATTACTGATTCTCGTATTTTGCGTAGCTCTTTCGATTCCACTTGCCTACTTTGTCTTGCGGACATATCGGAGTCTTGAGCAGGAGGAGGTGGCTGAGCTACGCTATTTTGCGGAAACACTATTCGATGACATGGAAGAAGAACTCGGTGCTCTGGTCCTTAAAGAGGAGGCACGAGCCATAGACGAATACAAATACCACTACATCCCTGGCGATCAGGTCCCTGGATTCCAAGGTATGAGCCGCTCTCCCCTTTCTCGAGTTCCCGACAAGTCTTACATACTTGGCTATCTTCAGAACAACCCGGACGGTTCCTTTCAAACCCCTTTGGTGGCAGCTGGGAGTAAGATTCCCGCAGATCGGACTGAACTGGTCTCCCAGCTAAATGATGTGAATGAAACCTTCAACATGAAGCGGACCTCAGTCCCCGAGAAATTTGAGGTCCAGCCAACAGAGGTCCTCGTTAAGAGGGAGAGAGAAAAAGCCCCCAGTTTTGCGGACAAATACTTAAGTTCGTCCCGTTCCCAAAAGCAAAAGCTTCACCTCGGGCAGGGAAAGAAGCGGGTCGAGGAGGTCACAGCAGATAAAGTTTTCAACCTTGCCCAACGGGGCGACCAGAGTGTTCTCGGTGAGCAGCGACAACAAGGGTGGTCCGAAGCCGATCAGGATATGCCATTGGATGCCATGGATCAAAAGGCTATGGATGTTCAAAAGCACAAAGGGCTTGTCACGGAGGGAGAAACGTATCGGGATGAGCCCAGGAGTGATCTGCGATCGGCCTTGCCTCTCGATATGGAGAAGCTTCAGGTAGAAGTGGATCCCATGCAGTCTGTCTTCATCAACGACCTTCAGATACTCATCTTTCGCCGTATTGTGATCAACAACCAGGTCTATCGTCAAGGATTTGTCCTCATGGTCAATGCGTTTTTAAACCACCTGGCACGTGAATATTTTGCCAAGGAGCCGATGGCACGCTTTGCGAATCTCCACCTAAAGGTGATGGATCAGGGAAGAGAAGTTGCAGCTGTGCAGGCGGGTGCTACTTCCGACCATTCGAGCTTTTCCCTCAACCGGAGCTTTCCGCGGCCCTTCTCTTTTTTGGGTGCCATACTGGCCTGTGACCAAATCCCTCGTTCAGCCGGTCGCAAGACACTGAATATTATGATCACCGTGCTTGCCGCAATTGTTCTCTTAGGGCTATTCGGCATTTATCAGAGTGCGCGGGCCGTGGTGGCTTTGTCTGAGAGACGCTCAAGTTTTGTGTCATCGGTCACCCATGAGGTGAAAACGCCGTTGACCAATATTCGAATGTATATCGAAATGTTGGAACAAGGGATCGCCCGTGACCAAGAGCGGGAGCAAGAGTACTTCCGAATCGTGGGCTCTGAAACCGCCCGCCTGACGCGCTTGATAAACAACGTCCTTGAGTTTTCAAAGCTGGAGAAGAAACAACGACATCTCGACCTTCAGGAAGGCACCGTTGAAGAAGTGCTCCAAGAGGTCAAGGACATCATGCATGAAAAACTCCGGCAGGAAGGCTTTGTCCTGAAGGTAGAAAGGGCCGAAATTCCACCCTTTAAGTATGACCGCGAGGTAATGGTGCAGGTTCTGATCAACCTGATCGAGAACAGTATGAAATTCGGAAAGGGCGCCTCCGTCCGTGAGATCACCCTCCGCATCTGGCCTGAGGACGATCAGATGAGAATCAGTGTGTCCGATACCGGTCCAGGCATTCCCCGCCACGCATTGAAGAAGGTGTTTGACGATTTCTATCGTGTGGACTCTTCCCTCACCAGAACCACCAAAGGAACCGGTATAGGCTTGGCTCTTGTCAAAAGATTTGTCATGGCTATGGGGGGGTCGATTATCGCAACAAACAACGACGGGCCCGGATGCACCATCACCATTTCTCTCCCTACCTAAGACGAACGGAATTTTCCAAAAGCTGCCTCGTGAAACCATATTAGATAGGAACACGGCTTAACCCCGATGCCTATCGAAATATTGGACGGATGTTGCCGAAAAGCCCTGTCAGAAGGCAGGTATTCCATTTGGTTCCTGAACTGCAAGAGCGAGCGCATTCCCCGTGGCTTGACTTCGACGAACTCAGTCGAGTCGCTGCAGGGTTAGCGAGCGAATCTAAAAATGGTACCCTTCCTTACAGTCTCGATATATCG
Organism: Desulfobacteria bacterium; assembly: GCA_041547605.1. Lineage (GTDB taxonomy): Bacteria > Desulfobacterota > Desulfobacteria > Desulfobacterales. The sequence continues at coordinate 4,448 of JBFEUB010000152.1, read as the reverse complement.
CAGTTTATGGGGACTGCAGGGAATCTTCAATTTCTAAAACTGGGAGCAGGCCTTGCAAAGTCGGTTTTCATTTGGTAGAAGCCCATCATGCTTCAGCCGGGGCACGCGTGTATCTGCTAGTGCATAACATTATGACCTCTACGGATCCCGCGGAGTGAATGGGTTCTGGGGAAAGCATGGCCCGGATATCGGGTAGGGGCTGGGAGCTCAACAAGGTTCTCACAAAGGACACACCACTATGTTTGTGTAGGAGGAGGGCCAAATGAAAAAAGCGTTCTTTTGGATGATCTGTTTTGTAGCAGTCTTTTGGATGGCGGTGCCTGTCCAAGCATTTGAGGTAGGTGTGCGGGGCTACTACTGGTTTCCTGGACTCGACGGCGACCTCAGGGTTGATGACAGCGGCATCCGTGGTACTGAGATTGATTTGGAAAGCGACCTCGATATAGACGATGAATCCTACCCGATTATAGAGGCATTTATCGGCGCAGGGAATCACCACCTGAGCCTGTCTTATTACAACGCGGATTATTCTGGGACCAACACTGTGACCGACCTTATCTTCAGTGGTGAGACTTTTAACGGCCTGGTCAGTTCCAGTCTGGAATATGATGTGTATGATGTCATGTATCGATATGACCTGCTGGATCTGGAAAATGTCCTAGCAGGCTTTTCACTGGGCATTGTGGGAAGGGTGGAAGTGTTCGACGGCGAGGTTGAGCTCAGGTCTTCAGCGTTAACTGAGAGGGAAAGTGTCACGGCGCCTATTCCCGGCCTCGGCCTGAACCTCCACCTGGGGATCCTCGCAGACATTCTTGAAGGCCGGGTGCTGGTCACGGGCATGGGTTATAGCGACGCGACCATGTTTGACGGCCAGGCCGACATCTCCTTTACCCCTTTTCCCTTTGTCGATATCCATGGGGGCTACCGGATCTTCATTGTTGATGGTGACATCGACGACGTAGAGCTTGACTACGATAGCTCAGGTCCCTACGTGGGTGTTACTGTGAGCTTCTAAGAAAGAGCAAGGACTCGGCGTCTGACCGCGTGCCGGGTCCTTACTCAAACCCCATACGTTCTCAGGGAGCCTTTCGCATAAGCCTTTCTGGACAAGAAGAGCAAACAGATGAAAAGGACATCTTCAATGTCTCAAGGAGAAGCAATGAAACCGATCACGATTATCCTTGGGGATCTGACCGTAGAAGCCGACCTAAATGAGAGTCCTACTGCCCAAAAGGTGTGGGAAGCATTGCCCATAGAGTCTTCATTCAGTAGTTGGGGAGACGAAATCTATTTCTCGATCCCTGTGGCCATGGAACTTGAAAGTGACGCCCAAGAACTGGTCGAGTCAGGAGATTTGAGCTATTGGCCCAGTGGCAAAGCGTTTTGCATCTTTTTTGGCCCGACTCCTATTAGCGGCGACGGTGAAATCAGACCGGCCAGTGCGGTCAATATGATTGGTAGAATTACTAGTGGCGCTGACAAGTTGAAAGAGAAGTTGTCTGAACGGCTTATCAGGGTGGAGAGGAGATAGAGTGCATGCTGTCCTTTAGGGAAGGCATACCATCCCGCAACCACCCAAACCGCCAATAACCAGAATTCGGTCTACAATCGCTTTCCAAGCACTCAGATATAGTCTCCCACACGCCCAGTTCTTTATTCTATTTCAAGTGCGTCGCTGTTCCAGCTTGTATTTTCTCGATCATGTGGGTGCAGTAGGCTTTCATCACCGTTGACGTGCCAGAATGATTTGTCAATCGGTGCATCAGCATATGCGTGTTTCTTGTCGTGTCCAAAAGGACACCACCATTGCTCCACAACTTTAACCAGATACGAGAGGTAGTTGAGTAAGGCAACAGACAGTGGGCAATAGAGCTTGCAGTTGAAAATCCAAAACAGCTTTGACCTGGTAATGACAGCCAAAAACCCGTATTTGGCTATGAATCTATCCGAGACAATTTGGTTTTTCCGAGTATGACGGTGACTGGCCCAACTAGGCACAAAATCCTTCCAATATGACTTCAGGTTACGCGCTCCTACCATCCGGAGATGGGTTCGAACCAGGACAGCACACAGAATCACCGGCACGATTCCTACCAGTATCGGAACGTAAATCAATGGGACCCCTGCAAGGAACTTCCAACGGGGGGTCTCGTCGAAGCTACTTCCAATTTGAACGCGTTCCTCCTTGCTTTTTGTTCGTGCAGCAATAAGCCAACTTAGCCGCTGGGTGACAGGGGTTGATTTAGCTTCGTTGGCTTCAGGGGCGCCCATCTTATTCAGCACCCTATGAATAGTGCTGACGGATAGGTTGGCTCGCTCCAGCTCGTTATCTAATTCACGATAAAACCCATGTTCTAAATGCTCTTGGCTCCGTTGTGATGGCATTGGGAACTCACCTCCCTGGATTGGCTAAGAAGTCAGGTCATTGTCTGGGTTGGATAGGTATAACAATCCTATTTGGAGACCTCTGCAAAACATCTCCTCTTGCTCAATCTCTGCGTCAGGCTCGTCCAGCTATGCGGGACCCAAAATACTTGAAGTATTCGTACGGTGTCACGCAGTGCCTCTTCTCAAGCACTTGCGCGCAACCGTCAGCGCCAAATCCTCGCCTTTCTTGACCTGGAAAAAATTGAACGTTTTGGAAAGGTCTCTTGTTAACTACACCGGCCAGTGCGTTTCCCGTCCCGGTTTATCAGGACTGCAGGGAGCTTCAATATGGAAGGCTTTCCTCAATTGTGGCTATTGCGTTCTCATTCTCTACCACGGGGCTTGGGGAAGTTCGCGACCGTCCTTTCTTGTTCGTATTTCGTTGTCACCACTTATTTGTCGTTGTCCCTGTCTCTGCTAAGCGGCGCTGACAGGGTCACCCAAGTGCCATGACCGCGTTTTGAGACAACCTTGATTCCTCCCCCTATAGACTCTAACTGCTCTCGGATGCTAAATAGGCCGAACTTCCTACCTTGATCCATGTCCGAGCCGATTTGTCCGAGGTCAAATCCAATACCGTCATCTTTCACGTTAACCAGAATTTGATTACCCTTTTTGGCAAGGGACACCCTTGCCGTCTTCGCTTGAGCATGCTTGACAACATTCGCCAGCAGCTCTCGCACCGCTTGAAACAAAAGGACGCCAACATCCTCGCTTAATGGCTTACGGAGACCGTCGTCTTCAAAGTCTATCGTAATTCCATGCCGCTTTTGGCTTTGTTGTGTGAGAGACTCAACTGCCGTCACAAATCCCAGCTGGTATAGAATGGGCGAACCGACTTGGGAAACGAGAGACCTTGTCTCTTCTATTGTCTGGTCAATCACCTTAACGACCTTGTCTACAGCATTTTTGAGAATGTCCGAAGAGGCCAATTTCCGAACTTTTTCCAACTCGAGCTTTATGAAAGCCAAGTTCTGGCCAATATGCTCATGCACTTCAGTTGAAATGCGACGGCGTTCGTGCTCCTCGGCCAACGACAATGCGAATGCAAGGGACCGGAGTCTATTGTGATAGACTAGAAGCTTCTCTTCTGCCTCCTCGTGAGCTAGTCGGTCAGCGTACCTTCTCACCGCTTGGAGAAGAACGACGGGCAATAAATCCAAATAACTTTCACCAGGGTCTTTGATAATATAATCATCAGCACCGGCCTTGAGCGCGTCAACAGCAAGCCTTTCCGATCCCTTTCCGGTTAGAATAACTAACGGTAACGTAATCTTTTCAACAAGAAGCGTCTTACATAACTCGAAACCAGACATGCCGGGCAACTTATGGTCAATGACCACAAGATCGAAAGATGATGGGTCAGCTCGGAGTCGCTCTAAGGCTTCCTCAGCCCGAATGCACTCGGTGATCTCACATTCAAGCTGACTTTTCCTGAAAGCCCGTCCGAATGCAATTCTGTCGTGTTCATCATCTTCGACCAGCAGAACACGAAGCGGTGTTGATATGTCCCTTGGGCTCATGTTCCAACTATCCAGTTTTGTTAAACATTTCTAACTCAAAATAAGAGTTTTGTCAAACGCTTCAGCCAAACCAGTCTGCTCGAAGGCCGTTGTTGGGGACAGAGGCAGGAGATTCAGGCTGGAGTCATTCGGTGTGGACTCAGAATGCCGCCTATTTGAGGCCGCATTTCAAGATCATGATTGGCTGAAAATAGACCTTATTCAGCCTATTCATTTAGAGGACCTTCCCGACCGGACAGTACGAGAACTATGTCCATCTGCTAGTATATCTCTAAGTGGACCGACTTTCGTGTCATTGTATAGCGGTTGTCAGAATAACGTTCCGATAAGAATAGATGACAATTGAAAATACTATATTGCTCACTTGTGGGTGTGCAATTTTAGGATTTTTGAACTGCAACAGCGAGCGCATTCCCTGTAGCTTGCTACAGGGTCAGCGAGCGAATCTAAAAATGGTCCCCTTCCTTACAGTCGAAGATTCCCTGCAGCTTGCTGCAG
>JBFEUB010000151.1:0-8816 GCA_041547605.1 Desulfobacteria bacterium | reverse complement strand
TGCTTCATCAGTGGCAATAGGGCTTCCAGCTTTTTTTTCGCTATGGCATCGCCCGGTTTGATCCGCAGCACCTCGGAGAAGTGGCCAACGGCCTCCTTGAACCTCCCCTGACTCGTCATAATAGCGCCGAGGCTGTTGTGTGCGTTAACGTAAAAGGGATTCAGGGAAATGGCCATTTCCAGCGCTTCAATAGCTTTCTCTGTGTTTCCCATCTGTTCGAGCGCTCGGCCCAAGTCATAATAGCCGGAGGCATCCTCAGGGTTGGAGTCCAGGTGCTGGCCGATCTTGTTGGCCTGGAGTCTAGCGCAAGTTGCTTTCATCTCCTGGTCCGGGAACATATCATAATGACGAACCAGCGTCTCATGGCAGTAATTACTCAGTATCTTCTGCAGTCTCTTTTTTTGAGAACGGGAAATATCATCCGGATCTGGGATGAAAAAAAGTGGTGAATAGGCCGAGACCAAGAATTCCGCCTTATCAAGCAACATATCCACACGGTAGCCTGATTTTGCAATTTCCCTGGTCTGTGCGGAAAGCCAGCGCCTTCTATTCATCCTTGCTTCAGAAGGAAGATCCTTCTGATGAAGCTGTTTGGGTGCGGCAAATTCAAGGCGTGGCCAAGTGTCCGTGTGGAGCGGCCCTGGCCCGAAAAGCCTTTTGAGGTCCTCTGTAATAATCATGTGAAAGAGCAGGCTCGCATTTGGGAGGGAGATGTTCGCTGATCTTCGAGCGTATTTCATGTTTTTCTCGGCCACTTCGAGGCTGAAACCTCTTAGCCCTGAGAATCCTACCAGCAGGTGATCCGCAGGGAGCGTTGTTATCAATAGACTGTCTGGAAAGACTTCGGCAAAGGTTCTTCCGACCAGGGCAAAGGTAGGCCAGTCCATCTCGTAAGAATGGATCCACTGGACAAAAATTCCGGGCTCTCGAAGATGTTCTTTAACGGTTTGGAAGAATTCCACAGTGTAAAGGTTTGCGAGTCCGGCCATCCACGGGTTCGAGGGTTCGGAAATGATTGCATCGTATTGATGACGGGTCAGGGCCAAGTGATTACGGCCATCCTGGACAATGATCCGGGTTCTCGGGTCGGCCAGACAGTGATTGTTCCAAGGCGTGAAAATATCACAGGCCTGAACCACCTGGGCGTTAATTTCGAGCACGTCCAGGCGCTTTAACGGATAATGGAGCACTTCGCCCGCCGTCATGCCGCTGGCTAGGCCCAAGACCATGACAGTTTCCGCGTGAGGGTGAAAAAGGAGGGGTACGTGCGCAAGAAGGGTCTGGGTGGACCTGTCTTCATGGGAAGATGCATCAGGTTTCCCGCTATTTAACAGCGAATACTTGACCGTTCCCAGACTATCTGTTTCCTTTTCTACGGTGGTGAATCCTCCAATACCGTCCCCATAAAAGACAATCTCTGGTCGGGTTTCATATTCGGCGAGGGTTTCGGAACCACGCCACAGGGCTTCAAGCCATGAGGTGGCGACAAGATAGTCGCCCATTTTCTCTAAATTGCGGTATCGTCCATAGGAAAGGAGCTGACGATTCCATGACGGAAAACTCAGGACAAGTATAAGGCCCAGAAGAGCCATGCCTGAGAGTGGGCGCCACTGGTTGGCCATACTCTTTTTTTGGGCGGCCAGTGCCACCAAGGCTGTTAACGCCAGGATGAACTGAGCGGCCATCACGGATCTCAGACCGTTTTCCTTGCCTAAGAATGGAATGAGAATAAACCCAGTTACGACAGATCCCAGAATGGCACCTACGGTATTGAGGGCATAAGCAGTCCCTATCGATTTTCCTATGATAGGCAAGGATCGGGCATAAATGCGATTCACCAGAGGAAAGGTGGCACCCAACAGCACCGTGGGGCCCAGTAGAGTGAAAAAGACGATCATGGATTGAACCAAAATCATTTCGTTAAAGTCATCGCGAAACGAATAAATCAGTTTGGCAAAAAAGAACTGGCTGTTTCCCAAGAACTGACTGACCAAAACAGCCAGGCATGCGGCACACAGCTGCGTTCCTGCAAGCAGGGAGAAAACGTGCTTTACCCGGTCACCTATCCATCCAAAAAATAGGCTTCCCAGGGCCAGCCCTGTGATAAAGGTAGCGATGACGAGGGTAAAAGAATAGGTGGTGGGACCGATAATCAGGCCCAGAAGCCGGGTCCAAATGACCTCGTAGGCCATCGAAGAAAACCCTGAAACTGCAAAGATCCAAAGAGCCCACGTGATCGTCGCGTCATGAGTCATTTCCATGGCGGACGGTGCCGGATCCGGTTTCTTAGAAGATGGGCTGTTGGGCAGATTTTGCGCCGCTTCCCGGAACGCAAAAGGCAGCGACACTCGGCCCAGCATGATGCAAAAAAGTCCCACAGAGACATTCATGGCAACGGCTACAAAAAGCGTTCCCCGCAAGCCAAGGTTATGGATTAGCACGAAACCGCAAAGTAAAGCTCCCACAGCAGCACCCACTGTGTTAATGCCATACAAACGTCCAGTGCGTGATCCGAGATGGACTAAGCGGGTCACATAAAAGCAACACAGCACTGGCAAGGTAACCCCCATGAGGGTCGCGGGAAGGATCAGTAGCAGCGAGCATCCTAGGAAGGCGACGACCTGGTATATCCAGAAATGCTGAAAAAGGCGGTTGTACGCTATGACATAGAATGGTTTCGCCAATAGTATGAAGACCGGTAAGAGCAGCCCGTAAATACCGATAGCAACTTCCACCTTCCCATATAGAGATAGCAAGTTTCCTTTGGAGGGTATGCGGTCAATGTACTTTCCCGCCAATGTGCTTCCCAACGCCAGGCCGCCCATAAAGACCGATAGGACTGTGGCTACGGCAAAAGGGGAACTGCCGATGACTTTGTCGATCATACGAACCCACAACACTTCGTAGATCAATCCGGCTACGCCCGAGAGAAAGAAACAGAAGAGGATGAGCATAAACAATAGGGAAGCCTTGGACGCTGGGGTTTCCGGGTTCCCCACTTTGTTTTGAGGGTGTTCGGGCATCGTGGCTGTTCCCGTTTATAGGGATACCGATAGATAACACCGGGAAGGTGCAATAGCAACGGAACATATGATCTGCATTGTTTTGCTTATCAATGGAGAGGGTGGGACATCAAGCTGAGGCGGGACTACTTGGAGCCAAGCTCAGTTCGGTTGACGGGAGCTCCTTTCTCAGCATCTCGGCAGGCTCCTTCATCAGATTGTCGGCCTGCCACTGGGGGAGGAGGAAAGGATATTGGTTTCCGGACGAAATGGCCGGATAGTCCTTGGCATCTTCATCCACTTTGGCAAATATAGAGACCGTGTATTCTTCAGCTCCTCTCAACTGTATGATACAAATCGGATTCGAAAAATCTTCCTTCTTGAAGTCATCGATATATTTTTCACACTTTAGGTTGGAAAGGGCCGTGAGTAACCTGCCCAGCAGGGTTTCATCGCCCTCTTTGCCGTCGGGAGTCTGCCAGACCATTTGTGCCTCTGTGGATGGCGGAGACTCGGCGTCAGTCTCCTCATCGGCACTGAGCTCCACAGGAGCCTCCGTGCGAACGAAAGCCATCTCTTGTTCGCCCCTGGTGATGTGTATCTCCTGTATTTCGGCTTGGTCAAAGGATAAGACTGTCTTGTCACGAAGCTCGTCCACCGTCTGGTCGAATCTGTCCCTGAAATTTCCCCGTCCGTGGTATACGCTGTCATCACCAGCCAGTTTCACGAATGTATGGCGATACGACGTGGCTGCCTTTCCCACTTCAAAATGGCGCCTCAGCCTATCTCCCGCCCATGCCTTGACGGCGATCTTGTTGCTGTCGTCCAGATTGTAGCGGCTGTAGTTTTTGGATTCTGAGACTAAAGTGGTCACGGTTAGTTTTTCGATGATGTCCAACATATTTTCGACCCTGGTCTTGTCGGCCAGATATCCCTCTGGTTCAAGGTGCCATTTGTTGTCTTTCTTGTTCAGCGAAATGGTGGTGTCCTGGCTGGAGATCTCAATCTTAGAGATTTCGGTTTTCACCATTTTCGGAAGTTGCGGCAGCTGGTAGTGCGTCCTGTCAGGGTTACGCACAATCAGATACACGGAGAGTGCTGCAATGATGGCGAGGAGTATAATGTATTCCTTCTTCATCCTGACAATCCTCTTTCTCATTCTTGAAACATCATTTGGATGTGTTTCTTGCGAGAATGTCTGCGGAACCATACCAGCAGCCCGAAAAGGATCACGATTACCGGAATCCCTGCGACATTAAAAGATTTAACAAAGGTCTTGGTCCCTCCCTCTGTGTCATCCAGGGGGTTGAACCGTTGCTCTTTACTTCGCATAAGAGCGATTTCTTCGCGGTTGTTGAGGAAGTCCAATGCGTTCATGATAAACATGGCATTGGGACTTCTCCCTGTTTCATCGAGCATATTGTCTTTGAGCATCTCAGAGGATGCTATGAGAAAGATTTTACCCGCCTTTCCCTTGGGCAGGAATTCCCCTTCCCCCTCGAATTTTGACAGATCAACATCAGGCTTTTTATCTTCTGCGTTTTCAGGCGCTTCTTTTTCCGAATCAGCTTCCTCCACTTCTCTTTCAGGAATAGGCTTTCCGGCAAAATAGCTGGGGAATTCCCCTTCCAGAAGGTAAGCCAGGGGCAGACTTTTCTTCTCATCTGCCGATTGGGGCGGCCTAATGAACATTGGGTTGAGGTTAATCTGACCGCGCATTTCCCAGGACTTCTCCGATGAGGAAAAGACTTTACGAGCATTCAGCGCGTTTGCCTTGATCCGTTCGGTGTCCAACTCTAAGGGGGAGATTTTCATGGCAACAAGCCCCTTTATGTTCTGCATGAATCCGAGCTTTCTGTCGATAAACTGATTCTTAATGATCGGGGCAAAATAGATGGCTCTTTCCCCGCCACCGAACTGTGCTGGGACTCGCTGTCTGTAACAATTTTCGTCCATCACGTAGGATTTCTTTATCCGAATGCCATAATGCTCCAAGAGCTTCTCAAGCCCTGTATGAAGAGGCACGTATCTGGGAGGCTGATTAGGTCTGAAGGGCTGCTGATTCGGAGGCGTGACTTCCTTAAAAGCGTCCAGAAATAAGGCAAGGTTTTTTCCCCGCATGAGGTACTGGTCAATTTGAAAAAGCTCATAGTCCGTAAGGCTTTCTGTTGGCCCTGCAATCAGGAGGCAATTGAGACTGTCGGGTATCCGAGCATCCTTGAGATTGATCTCCTTGATGCTGTAATTTTGGGATATCAGGGTCTGAAAACTGGATAAGGCGTCCGGTTCCTGTTGTCCCATGAGAGCGGCCGTTGAGGAGCCCCAGAGTTTGAGTGTGCTGTGACTTGTCAGATAGCCGAGGTCTTCGTTTATATCAATGAGCGATTCCACACTTTCGTTAATGATCTCTTCCATATCGTTGATGTCGACCAGTTCATAATGCTTCCCGATGAAAGGTATTCGCATGACGTGGATGAGCGGGATGTCTACCGCTTTGTCCCCGTACTCCATGACAACACCGATGGCGCCTTCTCCGGGCTGGATTTTCCCGCCAGAAAGAGCTGGCCATTTCAGGTTTATGACGTTGTATTTTTTCAATTCTGCTTCCAGACTCTCGTCTCTTGTGGGATCCAGATATTCAAACTGCAGCTTTCCATAGTTCTTGCCATTAAGCTCTTCCACGATGCTTTCCAGTTTGGCGGGGAGCTCTGGAAGCTGGTTCAAGCGCATGAACGGAGCAACGATTTTAAGCGAAGAGGAGAGAAAGAGTTTGATACGTATCTTCTCGGGCAGCCGCAACAAGGCGCTAATCTTGTTGTTCATTTTTTGTATGGCCGTTGTCAGCTGGTACTCAAGGCCATCCGTGGAGGTAATAGTGGGAATCCTTTCAATGATATCGCCGTGAATCAGTACCAGGCCCATGTAGGCTTTCTGAAACTTGACCTCATCTTCTTCGATGATCTGAATCTGCACAGGCAAAATGCCATAGTTCTTGGCTTGTTCCTGGTTCTGCCTGGCTTCTTCGCTGACGTCCCCCTCATCGGGGCTCACGTCATAAAAACGGTAGTTGAAATACTGGTTGGCATAGGTCGCATATTCTTCCAGGAGATCATGGAGATACCGCTCCGTATTGTTATGGGGCGCGGGAAGGTTCTGGGTGAAAAAGACATTTATGGTCAGCGGCTCGGAAAGCGTTGACACGACTTCTCGACTGGCTTCGGAGATGGAGTAGATCTTGTTCTTGGTGAGGTCCGCTCTGAAAAAGAGCGTTATGCCAGCGACATTTGTCAGTACGATGACGATCGCGTAGATGAGGAATCTAACATAATTTCGCGATCTATTTGCCACCCCCATTTTCCTTCTCCTTACTGCTTTTCCTGCAAGGCCAGGTGCGTGCCATGGAGACCGATAAAACTGACGCTCAAGAAATACACAATGTCGCGTGAATCAATGATTCCTTTTGAGATATTCTCAAAGTGAAAGTCTGCACCCAGATATTCCAAGACCCCTACCATGGATTGGGGCAGGAAGAAGAGCACTTTATCGATCAGCGTTAGGCTGAAACAGATGCCTACGCCAATGATATAGGCAATGATCTGATTTCGAGTCAGCGACGAGGCAAACAGTCCAATGGCCGAAAAGGAGGCACCCAACAGAACAGCACCGATGTACCCTCCGACGACAGGACCCCAATCGAGCTGGCCAAGAAAGGAAACTGTGATGGGATAGGCAAAGGTCGGAATTAGCATGGCTGCGACAAATACCGCAGCGGCAATGAATTTCCCCAGAACCACATCGACAAAAGTTACCGGCAAGGTCAGCAAGGTTTCGTACGAGCCGACATTTAGTTCTTCTGAAAACAGCCGCATGGTGATGGCTGGGATAACAAAGGAAAACGTGATGGGAAGCAGGGCGAAGAAGTTTCGAAGGTTTGCCTGGTTATAGAGAAAAAAAGTCGTGAAGAAGAACCACCCCGTTACTAGCAGGAAAATCGATATAACGATATAGGCAATGGGGGATACAAAAAAAACCGAGAATTCTTTTCTAAAAATATGTATCGCCTGCCGCATATTAGTCCTCCATGGTGAGCTCACGAAAGACGTTTTCAAGGGTTTCGGCCTCTTGGTGAAGTTCAAGCAACGTCCAGTCGGTCTGTTTAATTTTTCGGTAGATGTCTCCACGGAGGTCTGCAGAGGATTGGCAGGTAAGCCTCATGTGTAAGTTGTCATCTTCCGTATCCAGGGGAAAGACTTCCACAACGCCGTTGATGGTGCCCAGTTCCTTTTTCACGGACTCAACGTCCGTTTTTTGAAGGGTAATGTTAACATGGTACTGGTCGCTGGCGGACTGCCTGAGGGTATCTGTGCCACCGTCTGCGACGATTTTGCCCCGGTTGATGATGACGACTCGGTCGCATGTGGCCTCTGCTTCACTCAGAATGTGGGTTGAGAGGATAACCGTCTTCTCTGCACCAACCTGTCTGATGATCTCGCGAATCTCAACGATCTGGTTCGGGTCTAGACCCGAAGTTGGCTCATCCAGGACAAGTATCTCAGGATCGTTCATCATGGCATGGGCTAGGCCTACCCGTTGCTTATAGCCTCTTGAAAGTTCACCAATGGGTTTGTGCATGACCTCATTGAGGCCGCACAGATCCGCCAGATGGCGAATCCGGGCAAGTTTCTTACCCTTGTCAAGTTTCCGGATGTTTGCCACGTAGTGCAGATAATCGTACACCAGCATCTCATGGCAAAGGGGAGCTGATTCCGGGAGATAGCCCAAAAGCTTCTTGATCTCCACGCAATGTTCATCGATGTCGTACTCTTTGATACGAATACTGCCGGAGGTGGGTCGGAGAAAACCGGCCAGCATCCGGAGCGTGGTCGTTTTCCCGGCACCATTTGGGCCCAACAGGCCCAGGATTTCACCTTTTTGAATGTCAAAGTTGATCTGATCCACCGCACAGAGGTCACCATAGTATTTGGTCAGATTCTCCACATGGATCATCTCTCTCTCCCCCAGATTAACCGTTTCGTATAATACGTGAATCAAGCGTAAATCATAAGAATTTCTTTTTGTATGTCAAGTCCCAAAATAGCTCAAAATTTGTTGGGTGAAGGACATGCTGGGCTTACCCGAATACCTTACGTTCGGTCTAAAATGGGTGTTGACTAGAAGTGATTTCAAAACCTCTTTTCTCGCCGGTTTGGCCATTTTGACAAGTTCTAAGCTCACTCTGCTAAAATCGGGCACGAAGTGAATTTGTGCGCTAAACTCGGGCTAACGCCCTCAAACCGTTACGATTTTCGCGCTTCTTTTTGCAAAGAACTTGTCAACAAGATGCCCACCAATTGGCTCAAAATAAGGTTTTGAAATGTCTTCTAGTGTCGTGTCCCAGGAGTTTGTTCCAAGAATATGGAATCGCCAAAAAGCCATTTTCCTTGCTCGGTGAGCGTTTTCGGGACATCAGCTTCGCTCCGCTAAATCATGCACACAGTGGTTCTGTTCAAGCCGTCAGGCGCAACCGTAGCGCTAAAACTCGGGCCTAAGGCCCTCAAACAGTTTATGCTTCTTAACGCTCCACTCAGCTGAAGTCCGGCTCCGGAAAAGCTCAATGTCGCTCGGAAAAGGCTTTCGGCTCCAGTATCAGTAATAGAACTTATTCCTGGGACACGACACTAGCCTGTTTTCCAGACGTCAACTGCAGGGGTAACGTAGAAGTTCCACCTTACACTCGTGGTCAAGCGCTCACGCTTTCTTTTTCTCCAGCAAAAGCATACGTTTTTTCAGGTCGTTTCCACCTTGGAAACCGCC
>JBFEUB010000150.1:0-8823 GCA_041547605.1 Desulfobacteria bacterium | reverse complement strand
TCCCGCATTGAATCACAAAAAGATTTTGGATTTGTAAGAAAGCCGGTGCAATTAGCAGAGTTGTTGCTGAAAAATATAAAATTCTATGCAGGAGTGGAGAGTGGCCGGCGCATAGTCACAGAAATAGAAGACAACCTGCCTCTGGTTAATGCAGATGGCGAAAAGATTGGTCAAGTGATCAAGAACTTGGTTGATAACGCCATTAAATATTCAGAGGGTGGCGATATTGTGTGTAGGGCCTTTCTAAGACTGGATATGGTATGGATTAGTGTTCAAGACCAAGGGATTGGGATATCAGAAAAGGACCTTCCCCAAATCTTTGATAAGTTCTTTCGGGTAGAGCAGGAGCAGACAGCTCATATCAGCGGCACGGGACTTGGACTATCCATCGCAAGGTACATTGTGGAGTCCCACAATGGCAAGATAGATGTGGAAAGCCAAGTGGGTAAAGGGACCAGGGTGAGTGTTGGACTACCTATTTTTAAGGACTGAGGTTCAGGGTGAAAAAGATATTGATCGTTGATGACGAGGAAAAGGTTAGGAAACTGGTAGAGGTCACGCTATCCGTGGGCAAGCTTGAGATTCTGCACGCCGGCTCTGGTAACGAGGCTTTAAAGATTGCACGGCAGACAAAGCCTGACCTCATCTTACTGGATATCATGATGCCAGGTAAACTCGACGGTTTTGATGTCTGCAGACTTCTGAAAAAGGACCCTGATACAAAGGATATATATGTCATTATGCTAACGGCAAAAGGACAGCAAGCTGACAAGGAGAGAGGGTTTGCCATGGGCGCTGATGACTATTTTGTCAAGCCGTTTAGCCCTATGGAGTTAATGGATAAGATAGACAAAGTTCTTGCCTAGACACGGAGGGAAGATACTTTGCAGCGGATATGGCTTGGCGTAATCGTCATCTTGATCGGACTGGGCATTTACAGCCTGTATGGCTATCTTCGCTTGGAATCGCCTCCTATTGAGGCAGAAGAAGTTCTAAGGCCACAACCTGCCAACCCTGTTTCTGCACCCGGGGTAACCCCCAATGAGATACTCATCGGTTCATCTTTGGCCCTCGGGGGACATGCCAGCTTCCTGGGAACCCAATACCTACACGGTGCCATGTGCCTGATCAATCAGATAAACAAGGAGGGCGGCATCCACCACCGCAAGATTACGGTGATCGCCTATGATGATGGATACGACCCGCCGCGATGTGTGGCCAACACAAAGAGACTGATCTCCAAGGACAAGGTATTTTGCCTTTTTTGCTATGTGGGGACTCCGACTACGGTCAAGATCATTGATATCGTCGAAGAGAACAAGATCCCCCTTCTCGGACTTTTTACAGGAGCTGATAAACTGCGCTTTCCCTTCCGGCATTATATCTTCAATGTGCGATCCTCTTACTATCAGGAGACCAACGCTGTGGTCCGCTATTTTGTGGAGGAAAAAGGGCTACGTCGAATAGCCGTATTCTATCAATATGACGACTATGGTTTTGATGGCCTTAAGGGGACACAGATTGCACTGCAAAAGTATGGTCTTTCTCCGGTGACCACGGGGAGTTTTATAAGAGGCACTCTGGATATTGAGGAAGCCCTTGACAAGATTCAGGCATCCAAGGCCCAGGCGGTCATCATGATAGGTACGTATAGCCCCTGTGCCAAGTTTATTAAGGAAGCCAGAGCCCGGGGGTACAATCCCCTGTTTCATAACGTCTCTTTTGTGGGGGCAGATAAACTCGTTCAGGAGCTTGGCGATGCTGGTGAGGGGGTCTTGATCAGTCAAGTCGTGCCCCCTCCCACGCAGCGGATTCTTTTGCCCGCGACTGAGCAGTATTCCCGGCTGTTATCCCAATACTATCCTCAGGACAGACCAAACTTTGTGAGCTTTGAAGGCTTTATTAATGCCAGGGTTTTGATTGAGGCCCTGAGACGGGCAGGACGGGACATTTCGCGGGAAGGTTTCATTAGGGCATTGGAGTCTATAAAAATACATTATGTGGGAATCGGAGCAGTAATCAATTTTGGACCACGGGATCATCAGGGGATAGACGACGTCTACCTGACTGAGGTGAGAGACAGACAACTGCAGCTCTTATTCTACAAATAGGCCAGGTTTCAGGATAGGGGAAGGCAAATCTTAAACTGAGTTCCTGCATTTGGTGCACTCGCCACGTCCATTGTCCCGCCGTGCTTCTCTATAATCCCATAACATATGAACAGGCCGAGGCCCGTGCCGAGACCCTTTTCTTTTGTCGTAAAGAAGGGTTCAAAGACGTGCTCCTGAATCTCAGGTGGCATGCCGCAACCTGTATCTTCAAACAAGATCTGCATATACGGCTGTCTTTTTGATGATTCTTCGACACGACGACTCGCAGCTATGCGCAAAGTACCGCCCGGCTCCATGGCATCTATGGCGTTGAGAGTGAGATTTGTAAAAACCTGTCCAATCTGAGCGTTATCTGCCTGAACCCGTGGCAGGTCGGGTTGGAGTTCTTTTTCAAGCTTTATCTGGTTTTCAACAAACTTATACTTCAACAAAGAAAGGCTCTGTTCCAAAGTAGAACCGATATCCACCAGTTCCCTGATCTCCGGCTTCTTACGGGACAAATCCAGAACCTGGTGCAGCATAGAGGAAGCTTTCATTAAGCTGTTTTCTATTATTTCCAGGCGCTTAACCACCTTTCGTGGAAGGCTGCTCCGATCCATCAATAAGATAGATATATTTCCCGTGGCCGGAGTCAGTACATTGTTAATCTCATGGGCAATACCGGCTGCCAGTTCTCCAAGGAGTGCTATCCTCGCAGAACGTGCCAACTGCTCTCTGGTTAATTCTAACTGCCTTTCTTTTTCCTTTCTCTCTGTAAAGATCCTGGCCAGATCTTTGGCATAAAGGAGGGCTTGTTCCTCGATAGCTTTCAAATCACTTTCTAGTTTCCTAACCGAGGATTCAGCTTTTTTTTCGTTTTCTGCCATGCGATTCTCAGTGTCTCAGTTTCAAGATTGCATTTGCATGGAGGCTACGACTCCGTCAATCTTGCCAACACCACGGCAACATCACATGTGATGGCCTAAATGGACGGAAGCGTGCCTATACGAGGCGCGGGTTCCTGAGTTCTGAAGGTCGGAGGTCTCACCTTGATGACCTTATACCTTTTTCCGGAGTGAACTGCAACAGCGGGCGCATTCCCTGTAGCTTGCTGCAGGGAGCTTCAATATATTGATAGTGTTGCGCAGCTTTGTTACCGCCGGATATCCCCCCGGCGATTCCCTGAATATTGTATGGAAAGCTACTTGGGCAACAGATCGTTATTTCTTGACGGTTCGAACCCTCAGGGCGAGTTCTTCAAGCTGTGCCGGGGATGCTTCACAAGGGGCCTCCGTAAGAGGGCAGGCCGCCCTTTGGGTCTTTGGAAAGGCGATGACATCCCGGATGGAGGCTTGTCGGGCCATGAGCATAACAAGCCTGTCAAATCCAAGGGCAATACCGCCATGGGGTGGGGCGCCGAAATCAAGGGCCTCTAAAAGGAAGCCAAACTTCTTTTCATAGGTAGCGCGATCTATATTCAATGCCTGGAATACCTTTTCCTGGATGATACGTTGATGGTTTCGGATGCTCCCCCCGCCAATCTCGGCCCCGTTGAGCACGAGATCATAGGCCCTGGATCGAACGGCAAGTGGGTCTTCGTCAAGCAGATGCATATGTTCCTCAATAGGCGCAGTAAAGGGATGGTGCACTGCCACGTACCGTTTTTCTGATTCGTCATATTCGACGAGTGGAAACTGGGTCACCCATACAAAGTCATACGCGTCCTCGTCGATCAGGCTCAGTTTCTCAGCCAAGAGGCTACGGAGGCGGCCCAAGGCCTCATTCACCACGGCTGGCCGATCGGCGACGAAGAAAACCAAGTCGTTGGGCTCCATATCAAGCCTTTGACGCAAGGATTCCCTTTCCGAATCTGAAAAGAACTTGGCAATAGGTGATTGCCAGGCATCGGCTCGTACCTTGATCCAGGCCAGGCCTTTGGCCTTGTAAATAGCAACAAATGCTCCCAGATCATCAATCTCCTTGCGGGAAAAGTCAATGCATCCTTTGGCGTTTAACGCTTTAACCAGACCCCCAGACTTTACGACCTCTGCAAAGGCATTGAATCCTGACGTGCCTACAATGTCAGACACATCTTTTAACTCAAGGGCAAATCGAAGGTCAGGTGTATCCAGACCGAATCGGCCCATTGCCTCTTCGTGAGTCAATCGCTTGAACGGGAGCTGAATCTCCATCTCTAGGACTTCTCTAAAGAGGGCGGCCAACATCCCCTCGGTGACAGACATCACGTCTTCCTCTGTGACAAAGGACATCTCTAAGTCGATCTGGGTAAATTCTGGCTGTCGGTCTGCTCGCAGGTCTTCGTCCCGGAAGCATCGGACAACCTGGTAGTATTTCTCAAACCCAGCCAACATGAGAAGCTGCTTAAAGATTTGCGGAGACTGCGGCAAGGCATAGAACTGGCCCGGATTGACGCGACTCGGCACCAGGTAGTCACGGGCGCCCTCTGGTGTACTCCTGGTCAGGAATGGCGTTTCGATATCAAGGAATCCAAGGTTGTTTAGATAGGAACGAATCGCTGCGGCAGCTCTATGCCGGAGCATCAGATTCGTCTGGAGCCGAGGACGGCGCATATCAAGATAACGGTACTGTAGAGACAGGCTTTCCGATACTTGAGTATTATCTTCCAGGACAAATGGCGGTGTCCGGGAGGTGTTCAAGATCCTTAGTTCTGAGGCCATCACGTCGATCTCGCCCGTTTTGAGCTTGGGATTAATCATTCCCTCAGGCCGATGCACCACGGTTCCTCGAGCTGCAAGAACGAACTCGTTTCGGATGACTTGAGCCTTCCGGTGGACTTCTTCATTGAATTCTGGGTTAAAGACAACTTGCGTAATTCCCTCGCGGTCTCGAAGGTCCACAAATATCACTCCACCGTGGTCACGCCTCCGCTGAACCCACCCCATTATCACCACTTCTTTACCAACATCTTTAGCTGTCAACTCCCAGCAGTTGTGGGTGCGTTTCATGTCGCCAAGGGAGTCAAACAAGAGGTTCTCTTCTCGGGTTTTCATTATCTGCTTCCAACTGATGAAGTATTTGTCCTATCAACGACAAACCTAACAAGGTCCTGGAGAGGAACCTTGTCTTGTTCCTTGGTCGTCATATTTCTGAGAACCGCGGTTCCTTCCTCCAATTCACGGTCTCCCACGATAAGCACATATGCCGCTCCGAGTTTATCTGCTCGACGCATCTGGCTTTTAAGACTCCGGTTTTCAAAATCCATCTCAGCCCGAACTTTTTGAAACCGAAGGTCCTGCAGCCATTGAAAACCGATGTCCTGGGCTCGCTCACCCATGGCAGCAATATAGACGTGGGGGGTTTTGTCAAAATCTTGAGAACGGCCTGCCAGTAGTTCCATGAGCCGATCCACGCCAATAGCAAAGCCTACTCCGGGTTGATCCGGGCCTCCCAATGCCTTCACAAGGCCGTCATATCGTCCGCCTCCGGCGACCGCGTTTTGTGTGCCAAGAGACTCGGCCAAGGCCTCAAATGTCGTCCGGGTGTAATAATCCAAGCCCCTGACCAGCCCATGATTGATCTGGTAAGGTATTTCAAACCCTTCCAAGTATTTCTTCACTTCTGCAAAATGTGCCTGGCACGCCCCGCAAAGGTCATCCAGGATCGAGGGGGCGTCCTGCATGGCTTCCTTACAGGCCGGCACCTTGCAGTCAAAGAGCCGCAAGGGGTTTTCATCCCGTCTCCTGAGACAGTCCGAACAGAGTTGCTCTGAACGGCTTGCCACAAAGGATTGTACCGCAATTTTGAAATGCGGACGACAGACAGGACAGCCGAGGGAGTTGATCTGGAGCGTTATGTCAGAAAGCCCAAGGCGGTCCATGAATGTCATCAACACAAGAATCACTTCAGCATCCGATTTGGGGTGGTTAAGGCCGAACACCTCGGCATTGATCTGATAAAACTGCCTGTACCGCCCTTTTTGGGGACGCTCCCTGCGGAACATAGGACCGATCGTGTATAACTTCCACACCGGGTCTTTGGCATATAGCCTGTGCTCAATGTAAGCTCTGACCACCGAGGCGGTGGCTTCAGGTCGCAGAGTGAGTGAAGCACCACCCCGGTCGGTAAAAGTGTACATTTCTTTTTCTACAATGTCGGTGTCGCCCCCGATGCTGCGGGCAAAGAGCTCGGTCTGCTCGAGGAGAGGAATGCGCAGCTCGGAAAAACCAAAATCTTCAAGTAGCTCCCTCACAATCGCTTCAACATATTGCCACAGTCCAGTGTCCGCCGGCAAAATATCCTTAAAACCCCTGACTAATTTAATCATATCGGAAATGCCTCTAACACACTAACAATCATTATTAAAATACGAATCTGTAAACAATATTAACGCCACCGTGACGGTTGTGGTCACAGTCCCATACGTTTGGGGATGTGAAACGCATCCGCGTGAGCATACAGGCGATCCGATTCTAAACCGGGTTACTGTTTGAGCGTATTGGTGAGCGTTGAGAAAGAACAGGTACGTGACAGATTGTCCCCACGCATCTAGGAGAGCAACAACCTTGTTGGTATTGTTCGAACGACAGGCGCTGGTCTTTCTTTACGCCCACTTATGCGCGAGTTTGAGCCGGTGTAGAATCGGATCGCCTGTATGCGGTGGTTAAATGTTGATCCTTAGTTTTGTTTATAGGTCCGTTAAGATAAAAACGCTTAGCGCAGAGAAAACCGAGAAGTCAACACAATAATGCACAATTCAACAGGTTGACCGCTTTGATTCCATCATGCTATTAATAAATCGTGTGTTAAACGCGCGACATGGTGCCAGCCGCTGAGGCTCGGAACGAAAGAAAAGGCGTCATGACCCGGTAGTATGTGAGTATTTTGAGCCAACTCGCAACGCCGCCGGGCGTCAGAGGCATTTTTGAGATGGCTTTTGGACGGTGGAAGTGTCCTGGGCGTCCACGATTGGACGGAAGGATAGGCAGCGTGCCTAACACGCATGAATTTATAGAGCATACAGCCGATTTGGGGTTAAAGGCCTACGGTGCCAGCGTTGAGGAGTTATTCGTGCACGCAGCCGAGGGCTTCTTTGACGCATTGATATCACTTAAACACGTTGAAGAAAAAGAGGAAAGGGTTATCGAGGTGGAGGCTGAGGCCCTGGACGATTTGATAGTTACGTGGCTCTCTGAACTCCTATACCTGTTCGATACCGAAAAACTGGTCTTTAAGCGTTTTAAAGTCAATCGGTTGAAGGATAACCAGCTGGAAGCGATTGCCTGGGGAGAAGTCCTGGATCCTGCACGCCATGAAATCAAGACAGGGATAAAAGCGGTGACTTATCATCAACTTTATGTCAAGGAAAAGGAAGGGGGCTGGGAAACCCAGGTGATATTTGATATATGAACCAGACTTGGGGGCTTAGCCTCAATTGGCCTGGCCTGGCGCTTACTTCATGCACACAAGCGCATGGCCTATTGGCCGGGCCTGGGCTATGGAGCGCTGGCGTGACGAGTCAGAAATGGCCGAGGCAAGGCCCAAGACGCAGGGCATTCGGGGAAAACATCTTGCCTTGAGCCTCAGATTTTGGACCTCATGCAGGTTCTCATACCATGACTCCAATATTCTACCTAAGTTTGTGGAGGTGACCTCCATGCCAACCCATATAGAAATAAAGAAACTGGATGATTTTCGATGGCTCATTCCCAGAAAGGGGAAGATGAGAACCGACGGCCTTGTCTATGCGGATGGGGCGATGATGGCTGTTATCAGAGAGGATCAAAGCCTGGAGCAGGTGGCCAATGTGGCCTGTCTGCCGGGGATCGTGGGCCGTTCTCTCGCCATGCCAGACATACACTGGGGATACGGATTCCCTATTGGCGGGGTGGCGGGCTTTGACATGGAGGATGGCATTATCTCGCCTGGGGGGGTCGGCTACGACATCAACTGAGGCGTTCGACTTTTGCGCTCCAGTCTGGAGGCAGTCGACATAAAGGACGAGATACGGCGGCTTGTCGACGCTTTATTCAGAAATATTCCTTGTGGTGTGGGGTCCCGGCGCAAAGACCTCAAACTCTCGGGGCATGAGATGAACAGTGCCATCACGAAGGGGGTCGGTTGGGCTGTTTCTCAGGGGTATGGAAAGCCAGAGGACTTGGAATACATTGAAGAACGGGGTTGTATTCAGGGCGGAAAGCCAGAACACGTTTCTCAGAGGGCACACACGCGGGGTAGGGATCAACTCGGAACCCTCGGCTCAGGCAATCATTTTGTGGAAGTCGGGTACGTTGACGAGGTCTATGACGAGGCTATTGCTAGGGCATTGTCGCTACACCAAGGGCAGGTGACCGTGATCGTGCACACGGGTTCAAGGGGCTTCGGACACCAGGTCTGCGACGACTATATTAAGGTGCTTCTCAAAGCCTCGGCCAAGTACAAAATAGACTTGCCTGATAAACAGCTTTGCTGCGCACCCATTACTTCTGAGGAGAGCCAGCGATACCTTGCGGCAATGGCCTGTGCGGCGAATTTTGCCTTCTGCAATCGGCAGCTGATTACCCACTGGGTCCGGGAGACCTTTGAAGAGGTTTTTCAGATGGGTCCACGAAGGCTTGGGCTCGATCTCGTCTATGATGTCTGCCACAACATCGCTAAGGTGGAGACCCACAAAGTGGATGGCCAGGAGCGCAAGTTATGCATACACCGCAAGGGGGCTACGAGGGCCTTCCCTCCCCATTCGGCCTTTTTGCCG